>JBFZCK010000001.1:0-2851 GCA_041307965.1 Burkholderiales bacterium
CGCTTTGGGCACGTACGAACCACCAACTTTGGCACCTATTTCGAGGTCTACTCTCGGCCCGACAGCAACGACCTGGCCTACCGCCCCGTGGCCATTGGCCCCCACACCGACAACCCCTACCGCACACCGGTGCCGGGCATCCAACTCTTGCAATGCCTGCAAAACGAAACCTCGGGTGGGCTGTCCACCCTGGCCGACAGCTTGGCGGCGGCGGGCCAGTTGCGCCAAGAAGACCCCACCGGTTTTGAGCTCTTGACCAAGGTGCCGGTGCGCTTTGAATTCCAAGACGCCGACACACACCTGGTTCAGGTCTGCCCCATGATCGAACTCGATGGCAGCGGCCAGATGGCCGGTGTGCATTACAGCCCCCGATTGGACGATCTGCCCATCTTGTCCGATGCCGACACCCGGGCCTACCACCGCGCACGCAAACGCCTTGGGCAGTTGTTTGACGATCCGGCTTACGAATTGCGCTTCAAGCTCGAGCCGGGGCAGTTGATGATGTTCGACAACAACCGTGTTTTGCACGGCCGCACCAGCTTTGACCCCAGCGAGGGGTTCCGCCAACTTCAAGGCTGCTACATCGACCGCGATGGTCCGCGCAGCCTCTACCGCGTGCTGAGCAAACGCTTCGGCTGACCGCCAAGCCCTTCCTCTACCCCAGAAAAAAACCACCATGAGCACCACCCCAACGGCACAGACCTCCGTGACCTTCACCCAAATGAAAGACGGCACGCGCGAAGAGTACGCCTACCTTCGTGAACTCGAACACCAGTACATCCAATCGCTGCCCGATCGCTTGATGCAGGGTTTGCATGCGCTCGGACAATCGCTGCAAGGCTACCAAGTCAGCCGCTTGGAGCATTCGCTGCAGAGCGCCACACGTGCCGAGGCCGATGGCTGCGACATCGACACCATCGTGGCCGCGCTGGTGCACGACATCGGTGACGAACTCTGCCCTGAAAACCACAGCCAAATGGCCGCGGCCATCTTGCGCCCGTATGTGCGTGCCGAAGTGACTTGGGTCGTTGAGATGCACGGCCTGTTCCAGATGCGCTACTACGCCCACCACTACGACATGGACCCCGATGGTTATTTAAAACACAAAGACCACCCCTGGTTCGAGAGCTGTGTGCGCTTTTGTGAACGCTACGACCAAGCAGCTTTCGACCCGAACTACCCCACCCAGCCTTTGAGCCACTTTGAGCCGATGTTGCGCGAGGTGTTTTCTCGCAAAGCGTTTGACCCCGCGGTCATACAAGAACCCAGCCTGCCGCAATGAGCCTTTGGGGCTCAGCCCCAACATCACACCGCACCCCCATCGCCATGAAGACCCAACGCCCCAACATCCTGTTCATCATGGCCGACCAAATGGCCGCGCCGATTTTGCCGATGTACGACCCCACCTCGGTGGTGCACATGCCGCATTTGAGTCGCTTGGCGCAGGAGGGGGTGGTGTTTGAATCGGCCTATTGCCCCAGCCCCTTGTGTGCGCCTTCGCGCTTCAGCTTGGTCAGCGGGCAGCTGCCTTCGCGCATCGAGGGCTACGACAACGCGGCCGACTTCGCCGCCGACGTGCCCACCTATGCCCACTACTTGCGCAACCTCGGTTACCGCACCGCGCTGTCGGGCAAGATGCACTTCTGCGGTCCTGATCAGCTGCACGGCTACGAAGAGCGCATGACCAGCGACATCTACCCCGCCGACTACGGCTGGGCAGTCAACTGGGACGAGCTCGAGGTGCGCCCGAGCTGGTACCACAACATGTCTTCGGTCTTGCAAGCCGGCCCCAGCGTGCGCACCAACCAGCTCGACCACGACGAAGAAACCATCTTCCGGGCGCGCCAGTACCTGTACGACCACGTGCGCAACCACCCCGATGCGCCGTTTTGTTTGACGGTCTCGATGACGCACCCCCACGACCCCTACACCATCCCCGCCGAGTTTTACGACCTGTACCGGGACGAAGACATCCCGATGCCGCAGAACACCTTGGCGCAAGCCGAGCAAGACGCGCACTCCCAGCGCCTGCTCAAGGTGATTGACCTGTGGGACAAGCCTTTGAGCGACGAGGCCATCCGCCGTGCGCGGCGCGCCTACTTTGGTTCGTGCAGCTATGTGGACGCCAAGATCGGCGAGCTGCTCAAAACCCTGAGGGAATGCGAACTGGCCGACGACACCATCATCGTGTTCTCGGGCGACCACGGGGACATGCTGGGCGATCGGGGGCTTTGGTACAAGATGCACTGGTTTGAAATGGCGGCCCGCGTGCCCTTGATCGTGCACGCCCCTGCCCGTTACGCCAGCGCCCGTGTGAGCCAACACGTCTCGACCTTGGATTTGTTGCCCACCTTCGTGGACATGGCCGGCGCCCAGATCGACACACGCCTGCCCATGGACGGCCGCTCACTCGTGCCGCAACTCCAGGGCCAGTCGGGCACCGACGAGGTGTTTGGCGAGTACATGGCCGAGGGCAGCAAAACGCCGTTGGTGATGATCCGCCGCGGCCCTTGGAAATTCATCTACTCGCAAGACGACGTGTGCATGCTCTACCACCTGCCGCAAGACCCGCAGGAGCGCCACAACCTGGCCGAGGACCCGGCCCACGCCGCCACCGTCCAAGCCTTCTTGAGCGAAACGCGGCAACGCTGGAACCTGCCCGAGTTGCACCAGGCGGTGCTCAACAGCCAGCGCCGGCGTCGGCTCGTGTACAGCGCGCTCACCAAAGGGCGCCTGACCTCGTGGGACCACCAACCGTGGGTGGACGCGAGCCAGCAGTACATGCGCAACCACATCGACCTCGACGACCTCGAGCGCCGCGCTCGTTTTCCCAAGCCCTGAAACGATCGGG
>JBFZCK010000002.1:0-5497 GCA_041307965.1 Burkholderiales bacterium
GGCATCCAAGGCTACCAACTCAAAACCCAAGGCATGGACCTGTCCGTCTCCAAAGGCTTTGCCATGTTCACGCCCTACGCCGGTTTTGGTGTGGTCCGGGCCAAAGGTCAGGCAGGCCCACTCAACGAGTCGGTCACCCTCAACAAAACATTCATGGGCATTGGCACCAACCTGTTGCTGATCAACCTGAACCTCGAATACGACAAGACTGGCGATGTCCCCTCTTACAGCCTCAAAGCCGGCTGGCGCTTCTGAGCCTTGGCCTCACCCGCGCTGGATCGCCCACCGCGGTGCAGGCACCCTAGCGCCAGAAAACACCTGGGCTGCCTTTGATCTGGGCGCTCATTGGGGTTTTCGCATGTTCGAGTGCGATGTTCGACTCAGCGCCGATGGCGTGTGGTTCCTCATGCACGACGACACCTTGGAACGCACCACCAACGGACACGGTTTGGCCCAGCAACGCCCGTGGGCCGATCTGGGCGACCTGGACGCTGGGGCTTGGCACAGCCCTCAGCACGCCGGACAACGCCTACCGACCCTCGATGCGCTGTTGGGGGTAGCGCAGCAACGTGCTTGGTGTTTGAACCTCGAGCTCAAACCGCCCGAAGACCCGACAACGGCGCGTCAGTGGGGTGTTGAGCTGGGTTTGTGGCTGAACCAACACCCCCACGGCCTTGATCACTGGGTAACCTCGTTTTCAACAGATGCGCTGGCGGGCCTGCAAGCGGCAGCCCCCCATGTGCGCCGAGGCCACCTGTTTGAGGCTTGGAGCCATGAGGTCCTGCCGATCACCCAAGCCTTGGGCTGTAAGGCCTTGGTGCTCGACCACACGGCTTGGGAAGCCCAGCACGCGCAAGCCGCTCGCGACGCAGGGCTGTGGACCTTGGCTTACACCGTCAATGAGCCCGCACACGCCGAGCGCCTGTGGGCGATGGGCTTAGACGCCCTGATCACCGATCGGGTGGACCTGTTCAACCCCAACCGCTGAAGGCTCAGGCCTGACGCAGCCAAGCAGCCAAAGCGCCTTGGCCGAGCACCAAAGCCGCATAGGTCAGCATGCTGCCATCGGCACCGGTCAAGGCCCAACCCAGCAACAAAATCAGCAGCCCCCCGACGGCCAACAAACGGAATTGCCGCCACACGGGCCACCCGCTGCGCACGCGACCCCGCCGCAAGGCCAGCCACAACACAACGGCGACCACCAAGGCCGGCGCAACAAAGCCCAGCAAGTGAAAGAAAAATCCCAGGAAGGTCATGGTGGAGGGTCCGCACAGTGTGAAACGGGCAAATTTTATAATCTGAGACATGACCGTCTGGGCCCTGGGGATCAACCACCACACCGCCCCCCTCGATTTGAGGGGGCGGTTTGCGTTCGCCATCGACCAAGTACCCCCGACTTTGCTGCGTTTGCGACAGACCGTGGCCCAATCGCCCGAAGCCACGCTGTTGTCGACCTGCAACCGCACCGAGCTGTATGGTGTGGGTGGTCAAGCGGCCATGGAAGACAGCCTGAACTGGTTGGCCGCCACGGGTGGCGTCAGCACCCAAGACCTGCGTCAACACGCTTATCTCTTGCACGACGATGCGGTGGCACGCCACGCTTTTCGCGTGGCCAGTGGCTTGGACAGCATGGTCTTGGGCGAGGCCCAAATTTTGGGTCAACTCAAAGACGCCGTGCGTGCCGCCGAAGACGCTGGTGCTTTGGGCAGCACCCTGCACCAGTTGTTTCAGCGCACCTTTGCTGTGGCCAAAGAGGTGCGCAGCTCCACCGACATCGGCGCGCACTCCATCAGCATGACCGCCGCCGCCGTGCGTTTGGCCGGTCAACTCTTCGAAGACCTGCACGACATCCGCGTGCTGTTCGTCGGTGCGGGTGAAATGATCGAGTTGGCGGTCACCCACTTCGCGGCCAAAAGCCCCAAAAGCATGGCGATTGCCAACCGCACCTTGGAGCGCGGCCAGCAACTCGCCGAGCGCTTTGGCGCCGAGGTGATCCGTTTGGCCGACGTGCCCGATCGCCTGCACGAATTCGACGCGGTCATCAGCTGCACCGCCAGCACCTTGCCCATCATCGGTTTGGGCGCCGTGGAGCGTGCCCTGAAAAAACGCCGCCACCGGCCCATGTTCATGGTCGACCTGGCCGTACCACGCGACATCGAAGCCGAGGTGCAATCCCTCGACGACGTCTACCTCTACACCGTGGACGACTTGGCCACCGTGGTGCAAACCGGCATGGAGCACCGCCAAGCGGCCGTGGCCCAAGCCGAGGTCATCATCGACGCGGGTGTGCAAAGCTTCATGCACTGGCTCGACCAGCGCAACCCCGAGCACGGCGTGGTGGGGGTGATCCAACAACTGCAAGAGCAAAGCGAACGCTGGCGCGAAGCCGAGTTGACCCGTGCGCGCAAACGCTTGGCCAAAGGTGAGCCGGTTGAGGACGTTCTGCAAGCCCTCTCCAAAGGGCTCACCCAAAAAATGCTGCACGGCACCTTGGCCGAACTGCACACCGGCGATGCGAACGACCGCGAGGACAAGGTGCGCTGGATTTCGCGCCTGCTCTTGCGCGGTGGCCGCGACGCTGCCTGAGCGTCTGCCCATGAAACCGTTTGTCCGAGAGACCCTGTTGCGCCAGCGCGTGCGCTTGCAAGAACTCGACGCCTTGCTCAGCGCGCCCGATGTGGTGCAAGACTTGGCGCGCTTTCGACTGCTCAGCCGCGAGCACGCACAAACCCGAGAACGCGTGGAGGCTTTTGATCGGTACGAACAACGACAAGCCGATCAACTCAGCGCACAAGACCTGCTGCTCGACCCCGACATGGCCGACATGGCGCGCGAAGAAATCGCGCAATGCGAGAGCGAGCTCGAGCAAATCAACGCACACCTGGAGTGGCTGATCCTGCCGCGCGACCCCGACGACGAGCGCAACGCCTTCATCGAAATTCGCGCTGGCACGGGGGGTGACGAATCGGCCTTGTTCGCGAGCGACTTGGCCCGCCTGTACACGCGCTACGCCGAGCGGCAAGGCTGGCAAGTCGAGGTGGTGAGCGAATCGCCGTCTGAGCTTGGCGGCTACAAAGAGGTGGTCTTGCGCGTGGCCGGTCGCGGCCCCGACGATGCGGTGTACGGCCGTTTGCGCTTCGAGTCTGGCGGTCACCGCGTGCAGCGCGTGCCCGTGACCGAAACCCAAGGCCGCACCCACACCAGCGCGGCCACGGTGGCGGTCATGCCCGAAGCCGATGAAACCCAAGCCATTGCGCTGAACCCAGCCGAGTTGCGCATCGACACCTTCCGCGCCAGCGGAGCGGGTGGTCAGCACATCAACAAAACCGATTCGGCCGTGCGCGTGACCCACCTGCCCACCGGACTGACCGCCGAATGCCAAGACGGCCGCTCACAGCACAGCAACAAAGCGCGGGCCCTGCAGGTGCTCGCCGCGCGCTTGAACGACAAAGAGCGCAGCGAGCGCATGGCCAGCGAAGCCGCCATGCGCAAGGGCCTGATCGGCAGTGGCGACCGCAGCGACCGCATCCGCACCTACAACTTCGCGCAGGGCCGCTTGACCGATCACCGCATCAACCTGACTCTCTACAAATTGCTCTCCATCATGGAGGGCGACTTGGACGATGTGATCCATGCCCTGCAAGTGGCCAGTGGCGCGCAGCGCCTGCAAGACTTGGAGCAACAGTTCCATGGCTGATACCTTGGCCCAATGCCTGCAGACGGCCCAAGCGCAGGGTTTGGCGCGGGTGGACGCGCAACTGTTGTTGATGTGGTCGCTCGGGCGCGATCCGCACGACCGTGCTTGGCTGATCGCCCACGACGATGAGCCTTTGCCCGAGTTGGCCGCTGAGCGCTGGCAAGCAGCCTTGCAGCGCCGATTGAACGGCGAACCCGTGGCCTACATCTTGGGGCAGCAGGCATTTTTTGGTTTGAACCTGCTGGTGGGCCCTGGGGTACTCGTGCCCCGGCCCGACACCGAAACCTTGGTTCAATGGGCCTTGGACTTGGTCCCCAATCAAGCTGGCGTGCGTTGCTGGGACGTGGGCACGGGCAGCGGCGCCATCGCCTTGGCGTTGTGCCACGAACGCCCACAATGGGCGATCACGGCCAGCGACCTCAGTGCCGACGCCTTGCGCGTGGCTCAGACCAATGCCGAGCGTTTGGGTTTTCAGCTGCGTTGGGCCCAAGGGCCTTGGCTGGCCGCGGTGCCCGGCGAGCGTTTTGAGCTCATCGTGAGCAACCCGCCCTACATCGCCGAGGGCGACCCCCATCTGAGCGCCTTGCGCCACGAACCCCTGTCGGCATTGACCGCCGGCACCGATGGCTTGGACGACCTGCGCAGCCTCATTTCACAAGCCCCCGATCACCTCAGTACCGGTGCTTGGCTGTTGCTCGAACACGGCCACGACCAAGCCCCCGCTGTGCGGGGCTTGCTGATCCAAGCTGGGTTCACCGAGGTCAACAGCCGCAAAGACCTTGCGGGCATCGAACGCTGCAGCGGCGGGCGTTGGCCCAAAGCGGCATAATCGCGCCCACTGCCCAGCACCGCTGGCCAAAAGATTGATTTTGAAAGGACGTCTAACCATGAGCGACACACAACAACAAATCGACCAACTGGTCAAATCCAACGAGATCGTGCTCTTCATGAAGGGCAGCGCGAGCTTCCCCATGTGCGGCTTCTCTGGCCGCGCCATCCAGATCTTGAAGGCCTGCGGCGTGGACACCAAGACCGTCAAAACGGTCAACGTGCTGGAAGACGATGGCATTCGCCAGGGCATCAAGGACTACAGCAACTGGCCCACGATCCCCCAGCTCTACGTCAAGGGTGAGTTCATCGGTGGCTCGGACATCATGATGGAGATGTACGAGTCCGGTGAACTCAAACAGGTGATCAGCGGCCAGGCTTGAGGGCCGCCGTCAGGTACGGCACCACCTCGTCCAAGGCCAGTCGACGGGCCTCGGTGTCGCGGCGGTGCTGGTACTCGACCTGAGCGTCTTTGAGCGCTCGCTCGCCCACCGTCACGCGGTGCGGCACGCCGATGAGTTCCCAGTCGGCGAACATGGCGCCTGGGCGTTCACCACGGTCGTCCAAGATCACATCCACACCCGCGTCCAGCAGCGCTTGGTACAAGCGATGGGCTTCGGCTTTCACCGCTTCGCTGCGGTCCATGTTGACCGGGCAAACCACCACCGTGAACGGGGCAATGGCGTCGGGCCAAATGATGCCTCGTTCATCGTGGTTTTGTTCGATGGCCGCGGCTGGCAGTCGGGTGATGCCGATGCCGTAGCAGCCCATTTCCATGAACTGGGGTTTGCCGTCTTCGCCCAAGAAGGTGGCGTTCATGGCCTTGGAGTACTTGGTGCCCAAATAGAACACGTGGCCAATTTCAATGCCACGCTCAATGGCCAATTCGCCTTGACCGTCGGGAGACGGATCACCGGCCACCACGTTGCGGATGTCGGCCACCAGGTCCGGCTCGGGCAAGTCGCGGCCCCA
>JBFZCK010000003.1:0-3718 GCA_041307965.1 Burkholderiales bacterium
TGGCCTTCGCGCAAGTGGCCAGCCCGCCCAACTGCTCGGACATGCAAGGCGGTCGCCGCGCGGGCAACCAGGTCGACTTTCGCAACATGCTCAAGCTCGCGCAGCGCTACGACATCGTGCACTGCACCGGGGGTTACCCCGTGGAGCCGGTGGACTTGCATTCTTCGGTGCGCCACCTCGATTGCCTGTCCGACATCGCCAAGCTGACCGACAAGGCTTTTCACGCTTACTCGTTGGGACAAGCACGCAACCTCGACGGCTTGGAGATCGCGCGCATCGCCCGCGGCATCAGCGCCGAGCAGATGGAGCGCGAGCCATCGCTCTTCACCATCATCAACAGCTCGTCGCCGCTGCGGCTGGACACCCCCATGCTGCAAGGCATCATCGAGATGTCCTCGCGCAACCAGATCGTGATGCTCACGCCCTTCACGCTGGCCGGCGCCATGGCACCCGTGACCATCGCCGGCGCCTTGGCGCAGCAAAACGCCGAAGCCTTGGCCGGCATTGCCTTCACCCAGTTGGTGCGCCCCGGTGCACCGGTGGTCTACGGCGGCTTCACGAGCAACGTGGACATGAAGTCCGGCGCACCCGCGTTTGGCACGCCCGAGTACATGAAAGCGGTGTTGGCGGGTGGTCAGTTGTGCCGCAAGTACGGCATTCCTTACCGAACCTCCAACGTCAACGCCGCCAACACGGTGGACGCACAAGCCGCCTACGAGTCGGTGTTTTCACTCTGGGCCTTGATCCAAGGCGGTGGTAACTTCATCATGCACTCGGCCGGTTGGATGGAGGGTGGCCTGACCTGCTCGTTCGAGAAGTTCATCTTGGACTGCGACTTGCTCCAAATGGTGGCCGAGTTCTTGACCCCACTGGACGTGAGCCCCGCCGGTCTGGCCATGGACGCGATCCGCGAAGTGGGCCCCGGCGGCCACTACTTCGGCACCGCCCACACCTTGGAGCGCTTCGAGACCGCGTTTTATTCGCCCATCCTGTCGGATTGGCGCAATTTTGAAACGTGGCAAGAAGCAGGCAGCCCCACGGCTTACCAAAAGGCCAATGCGGTCTGGCAGCGCGAACTCGCCACGTACGAGCGACCCGCGATGGACCCTGCGATTGAAGAAGAGCTGGACGCTTTTGTGGCTCGCCGCAAAGCCGAAGGCGGCGTGGCAACCGATTTTTAAAAACAACGGAGATATTGGACATGAAGACAAGCGCGCAAGTGGTGGTGATTGGCGGCGGCGTGGTGGGCTGCTCGGTGCTGTACCACCTGACCAAAAAAGGCTGGACCGATGTGGTCTTGCTCGAACGCGATCAACTCACCAGCGGCTCCACCTGGCACGCCGCCGGTGGATTCCACACCCTCAACGGTGACCCCAACGTGGCCATGCTGCAGAGCTACACCGTCAACCTCTACAAAGAGCTGGAAGAAATTTCGGGCCAGTCGTGTGGCATGCACAAGTCGCCCGGCATCATGCTGGCCGACACGCCCGAGCGCATGGAATTCCTGAAGATGACGGTGGCGCGTGGGCGCTACCTCGGCATGGAAACCGAGATCATTTCGGTGGCCGAAGCCAAAAACTACTTCCCCTTCATCGAAGACCGCTACTTCATTGGCGCACTGCTCGACCCCAACGAAGGTCACCTCGACCCCTCCGGCACCACCTACGCCTACGCCAAAGCGGCCAAGCTCGCGGGTGCCCAAATCGAAACCCAGACCATGGTTGAGGGCCTGTCGCAGCGCCCCGACGGCAGCTGGACGGTGCGCACCAACAAGGGCGAGATCCACGCCGAACACGTGGTCAACTGCGGCGGCCTGTGGGCGCGCGAAGTCGGCCGCATGGTGGGCATTGAGCTGCCGGTCTTGGCCATGGAACACATGTACTTGGTGACCGACGACATCCCCGAGGTTGAGGCGTTCAACAAGGCCACGGGCAAAGAGATCGGTCACGTGATCGACTTCGGCGCCGAAAGTTACTTGCGCCAAGAAGGCAAGGGCATGGTGCTCGGTGTGTACGAACAAGCCGGTGTGCCATGGTCGACCCGCACCACGCCGTGGAGTTTTGGCCAAGAGCTGCTGCAGCCCGACTTGGACCGCATCGCGCCGTCGCTGGAAATCGCCTTCAAACACTTCCCCACTTTGGAAAATGCCGGCATCAAGCGCGTGATCAACGGCCCCTTCACCTTCGCACCCGACGGCAACCCCTTGGTGGGCCCGGTCAAAGGCCTGCGCAACTTCTGGTGCGCCTGCGGTGTGATGGCCGGTTTCAGCCAAGGCGGCGGCGTCGGTTTGGCGCTCTCCAACTGGATGGTCGATGGCGACCCCGGCTTTGACATTTGGGGCATGGACGTGGCGCGCTACGGCGACTGGGCCACCCGCGACTACACCAACGCCAAGGTGCGCGAGAACTACTCGCGGCGCTTTCGCATCCGCTTCCCCAACGAGGAATTGCCCGCAGCCCGCCCGCAACAAACCACGCCGCTGTACGACGTGATGCGCGCCCAAGGCGCGGTCATGGGCGACAGCTGGGGCATGGAAACGCCGCTGTGGTTTGCACCCGCGGGCGAAAAGGCCGAAGACACCGTGTCCTTTCACCGCAGCAACGACTTCGGCCCCATCGGCGAGGAGTGCCGCGCCGTGCGCGAAGCCGTGGGCGTGACCGAGATCGCCAACTTCGCCAAGTACCGCATCCAAGGTGCGGGCGCCGAGGCTTGGCTCTTGAACATGATGACCAACACCATGCCCAAGCCGGGTCGGTTGATCCTCACCCCGATGCTCAACCCCCAAGGCAAGTTGATCGGCGACTTCACCATCGCCAAGCTCGCCGATGGCGACTTCATGATGTGGGGCAGCAGCCAAGCGCAGGTCTATCACATGCGCTGGTTTGAACAACACCTGCCCGCCGACGGTTCGGTGCAGATCGAGGCCTTGGGCATGAAGCTCATCGGCTTGTCGATGGCGGGCCCCAAGGCGCGTGACGTGCTCATGGGCTTGAGCGACGAGGACGTGAGCAACGCCACGTTCAAGTTCATGGACTGCCGCCGCATGACCATCGGCAACGTGCCGGCGCTGGTCAACCGCATCAGCTACACCGGCGACCTGGGCTACGAAATCTGGGTCGCGCCGGAGTACCAATACCGCCTGTACCAAGCCATCATGGCCGCGGGCCAGGACCACGGCATCCGCAACTTCGGCATGCGCGCGCTCCTGTGTCTGCGCCTGGAGAAACATTTCGGCACGTGGTACCGCGAGTTCCGCCCGATCTACGGCGCGTTTGAAGCGGGCTTGGATCGCTTCGTCAAACTCGACAAACCCGACTTCATCGGCAAAGCCGCCGCCTTGAAAGAAAAGGCCGAAGGCCCCCAACGCACGCGGGTGTTCTTGGAGGTCGATGTGCTCGATGCCGACGTGATGGGCGACGAGCCGATCTGGGTCGATGGCAAGGTGGTGGGCTGGGTCACCTCGGGCGGCTTTGGCCACTTCGTGGGTCAGTCGCTGGCGCAAGGCTACATCCCCACGGGTTTGGTGCGCCCCGATTTGCAACTGGAGGTGGAGATCCTCGGCGAGCGTCGCCCCGCGCGTTTGCAAATGAGCCCGCCGTTCGACCCCGACGCCCTGCGCATGCGCATGTGAAAGACGCCCCATGAGTGAAGCTTATTCCGCATGGTCCTTGCTCAAGCACGCCATGGGCGGCCACAAAAACTGGGGGCGCGCTTGGCG
>JBFZCK010000004.1:0-4226 GCA_041307965.1 Burkholderiales bacterium
CTGGACGACCCGGTGGCGCACAAGCTCTTGGGTGGTTTGGGCTGCGAGCCGCTGGAGAGTGGTTTTGAGCCGCGCACCTTTCACCAAGCTTTGCAGCAACGCCGCAGCCCCATCAAAACCGTTTTGCTCGGGGGTGATGTGGTGGTGGGCGTGGGCAATATCTACGCATCCGAGTCGCTGTTCATGGCCGGCATTCGCCCCACCACAGCCGCCAATCGGCTGAGCAAGCCGCGCGTGGCGCGTTTGCACGCGGCGGTGGTGGCGGTGCTGCGCCAAGCCTTGGCTGCGGGCGGCAGCAGCTTGCGCGACTTCAAACACACCGACGGGCAAAACGGTTATTTCCAGCTCGATGCCGCGGTGTATGGTCGCGCCGGTGAGCCTTGCCGCGTGTGTGCCACGCCGATCAAAACCCTGCGCCAAGGCCAGCGCTCCACGTTTTTCTGTCCCCAATGTCAAAAACCCTGAGCTTTGCCCCCGCGCTGATCGACTGGCAGCGCCGCGAAGGCCGCCACGGTTTGCCGTGGCAAGGCACACGCAACCCTTACCGCGTGTGGCTCTCCGAGGTGATGCTGCAACAGACCCAAGTCAGCACGGTGCTCGATTACTACCCGCGTTTCTTGGACCGATTCCCCAACGTCCAAGCCTTGGCCGCGGCCGAGCAGGGCGAGGTCTTGGCGCTGTGGAGCGGCTTGGGCTACTACAGCCGGGCGCGCAACCTGCACCGCTGCGCCCAAGCGGTGGTGGCCGATCACGGCGGCGCTTTTCCTCAGACCTGGACCTTGCTGCAGACCCTGCCCGGCATCGGGGTGTCCACCGCAGCGGCCATCGCGGCGTTTTGTTTTGGCGAGCGCGTCTCCATCGTCGATGGCAACGTGCGTCGGGTCTTGTCGCGCCTGCTGGCCTTTGAGGGCGATCTGGCCAAAACCCCCGCCCAACGTGCTTTGTGGGACTTGGCGCAAACCCTCGTGCCCGAGGCCAGCCCTTCGCAGGCCCAGGACATGCAGGCCTACACCCAAGGCTTGATGGACCTGGGCGCCACGCTGTGCACGCGCAGCCAACCCGCGTGTGAGCGCTGCCCGGTTCAGGCGCTGTGCCAAGCGCACGCCAGCGATCGGGTGGCGCGGTTCCCCATCAAAACCAAAACCCTCAAACGGCGCAACGAAAGCTGGTGGCTCTTGTGCCACTTCGACCCCCGTGAGGGCGGTTGGGTGTGGTTGGAGCAGCGACCCCAAACTGGGATTTGGGCGGGCTTGTATTGCCCCCCGGTGTGGGGCGATGAAGCTCAGCTGCGTGAGCGTTTGAGCGGCGTGGCGTTGTCGGCGATCGATCACCGCCCCGCGGTGTCCCACGCTTTGACGCACCGCGAATTGCGTTTGCACCCGACGGTGGTTCGCGGTTCGCGCAAAGGGTTCACAGGTTTGGGCGAGCAGGGCCAGTGGGTGGCCTTGGCTCAACTCGATGCGGTGGGTTTGCCCAAACCCATCCGCACTTGGTTGGATGGTTTGCAGCCCGACTGATCAGCCGTTGTGGGGCGCCCAGTGGTCGCTCTCGCGGTGGCGCACACGGGTGTTCCAACGCGCACCAAAGGCCTTGGCCAAAGCCTCCACCAAGTACACCGAGCGGTGCTGACCGCCGGTGCAACCAATGCCCACGGTGACGTAGCTGCGGTGGTCTTGCAGCAAGCGCGGCAACCAATGCTTCAGAAAATCCGCGATGTGGGCTTGCATCTGGTGCACCTCGTCGTGCGTCGCCAAAAAATCCGCCACCGGCTGGTCCAAGCCGGTGAGGGCTTTGAGTTCGGGCTCGTAATGCGGGTTGGGCAACATGCGCACGTCAAACACAAAGTCGGCATCCATGGGGATGCCGCGCTTGAAGGCAAAAGACTCGAACACCAAGGTCATGGGCGCGTGGTGCGTGCCCACCATGTCCTTGACTTGGCTGCGCAAGCGGGCCGGGCGGATCAGGCTGGTGTCGATGACCAGCGCGCGTTCGCGCAGCTCGGCCAACAACTCGCGCTCGTGCTCGATGGCGTCGACCAAGGCGCGTTTGGGGTCCACCGATTTGACCGACAAGGGGTGTGAGCGGCGCGTCTCGGAAAAGCGCCGCACCAAGGCGTCGGTGGTGGCGTCCAAAAACAGCGTGGTCAGGTGCACCGGGCGGTTGATGTTGCTCTGTAAGGCTTTTAGCTGTCGCGGCACACCGGGCAGGGCGTCGGCGCTGCGCACGTCCATGGCGATGGCCACGCGGCTGGCGTGGTGGCTGTGTTCCAGGGCAATGAAGGCGTCAAAGAGTTCGGGTGGCAGGTTGTCCACACAATAAAAACCCGCGTCTTCGAGCGCGTTGAGCGCCACCGATTTGCCCGAGCCGGACATGCCGGTGATGAGCACCAGCTCCATGGGAGGTGTGCGCGTGGTCATGGCTGGAGCAACTCGCGGGCGTGCGCCAACGAGGCCTGTGATTGGCCAGAGCCACCGAGCATGCGGGCGATTTCCAGCACACGCGCTTCGCCCTCAATCGGTTCGACCTGACTCAGGGTGTGACCTTGAGCGGCTTGTTTGCTGACCAAACAGTGTTGGTCGGCGCTGGCCGCGACCTGCGCCAAGTGCGTCACCGCCAAGACCTGGCGGTCTTGACCGAGCTGGCGCAGCAACTGGCCGACGGTGTGGGCCACGGCGCCGCCAATGCCCGAGTCGACCTCGTCAAAAATCAGCGTTGGGGCTTGGCCGAGTTGGCTGGTGATGACCGACAAGGCCAGCGCGATGCGAGAGAGCTCACCGCCCGAGGCCACTTTGCCCACTGGGCGCGGTGTCACACCGGCGTGGCCCGCGACCAAAAACTCCACCTGTTCCCAGCCGGGGGCTTGGGGCGTGTCCAAACGGGTGAGGGCCACTTCAAAACGCCCACCGGCCATGCCCAAGGTTTGCATGGTTTCGGTGACGGCTTTGGAGAGCCGAGGGGCGGCTTGTTGGCGCTGGACGCTGAGTTGGTCGATGGCTTGGGTGAAGGTCTTCCAAGCGGCGCGTTCGGCGGCTTGCAGACCCTCGAGGTCGGCAAAGGATTCGAGCTTGGCCAATTGGGCCCGGTTCTCTGCGTGGAAAGCGGCCAAGTCCTCGGGCGTGCGGCGGTAGCGTTTGGCCAGCGACATCCACAAAGACAGGCGATCGTCCAAGGCCTTGAGCGTGGCCGGGTCGGTGTCCATGTGGCGGCTGAGTTGGTGCAGGGTGTGGCGCGCGTCTTGGACCTGCGCCAAGGCGCTGTTCAACGCTTCGATGGGTTCGGCAAACCGGGGCTCGATGTGGGCTTGGCCTTCGAGTTGGTGCAAAGCGCGTTGGATCAAATCGGCCGCGCTCGGCGACTCGTCGTCCAAGGCCGCGGCGGCTTGTTCGGCGGCCTCGATCAAACCCTGTGCGTTGGCCAAGCGGCCGTGTTGGGTGTTGAGCTCGGCCCATTCATCGGCTTGGGGCGAGAGCTTGTCGAGCTCGCCGATTTGCCAGCTCAAACGCTCCATCTCTTGTTGCGATTGCGCTTGACTGGCGGTGGCTTCATCGAGCGCTTTGCGGTGTTGACGCCACGCGCTCCACAGACCGCGTGCGGCTTGGGTGTCCACCCCGGCGTAGGCGTCGAGCAAGTCGCGCACCGCGTCGGCGCGGGTGAGGCTTTGCCAAGCGTGTTGGCCGTGGATGTCCACCAAGGCGTCGGCCAAGGATTTGAGTTGGGTCACGGTGGCCACACTGCCGTTGATCCAGGCTTTGCTGCGCCCTTCGGTGTCCAGGGTGCGCTTGACCAAGAGGCTGTCCTCTTGGGCAAAGCCTTCATCGTCCAGCCAAGCCGTGGTGGCCGGGGTGTTGTCGAACTCGGCGGCGATTTCGCAGCGGCTGGCGCCTTCGCGCACCACACCGGTTTGGGCGCGCGCGCCCAAGGCCAGTTGCAGAGCGTCGATCAAGATGGACTTGCCCGCACCGGTTTCGCCAGTGAGCACGGTGAAGCCCGAGGCCAGTTCAAGGTCCAGGGTTTGGACGATCACAAAGTCGCGCAGGGCAATTCGTCGCAAGCTCATGGTGGGGTCAAACGCCTTCGTTCCAGTGGAGTTTTTCGCGCAGGGTGTCGAAGTAGCTCCAGCCCATGGGGTGGAGCAGCCGCAAGGTATGTTCGGACCGACTCACGACGATGCGGTCGCCGTGCAACAAACTCGCCAGCGACTGCATGTCAAAGTTGGCGCTGGCGTC
>JBFZCK010000005.1:0-11255 GCA_041307965.1 Burkholderiales bacterium
GGGGTGCGCTTTGCGCCGGGCGGCATCCGCAAGGGTGCGGCGGGTTACGACATCACCTTTTTGCACCCCAAGTCCAACGACGAATTCCCCATCGCTGGCGAGGGCGTCTTGATCGAGTTGGTGCAAGCACCCACCGAGGTGATCGAGGCTTACTCGCAGATCATGTAAGTCTTGGTCAGGGGCTCGATCACTTCGAAGGCCCCTACAAAGCTCGGCGGGATGTAAATCCCTTCGCCCGGGCCAGCTTCTTCGAAATGGCCTGCCGTGTCGTGCACACGGCAGCGCCCTTGCAGTACGGTGAAGAGCTCGCGCTCGGTCGGCCCCATGGCGATGCGCCAATGACCGACTTCGCTGCGCCACACGCCGCAAAACACCTGACCCGCGCTCATGCTTTGGTCCACCAAGTTCCAAGTCTCGCGCAGCGGATTGCCTTGAAGCAAACGTTCGGGGCGGGGGCGGTCGGTACTGGGTGTGCCGCCCAAGTTAGCGCTCAGTTTGATCAGTGGGGTCATGGTGTGTGGGGCTTGGTCGCGGTCTGGCGGCTTCGGGCTTTGGCCAAGGCCGCCTCGATGATGCCGCGTTTGCGATCGGTCTCGGCGGTGGAATCGCTTTTGGTGTGCGCCTCGAGGTCTTGGAGCTTGGTCTGGGCTTTGGCTTGCAAGCGCTCGTGGTGTTCGTCGGCTTCGCGCAGCAAGCGTTGTTGGCGTGATTGGTAGCGGGCTTTGGCCGTCTCGGCTTGTTGGGGTGTCCACGCCTCCCATGCGGTGCGAGTTTCGCTGACGGGCTCCAAGCCAATGCAGTCGACCGGGCAAACGGGGATGCACAACTCGCAGCCCGTGCACCAGGGCTCGATGACGGTGTGCATGCGCTTGTTGGTGCCGACGATGGCGTCGGTGGGGCAGGCGTCTAAGCACAGCGTGCAACCGATGCACCACTGCTCGTCGATGATGGCCACGGTCACTGGTCCGTCGACGCCATGCTCGGGGCTCAAGGGGAGGATCGCTTGGCTAGTGAGCTGGGACAAGCGGCGAATGCCTTCGTCACCACCCGGCGGACATTGGTTGATGGCCGCCTCGCCCGAGGCCACAGCCTGGGCGTAGGCGCGGCAATCGGGGAAGCCACAACGCGTGCATTGTGTCTGCGGCAAGGCCGCGTCGATGAGGTCGACCAGCGACATCTGCAGCAAACCTCTGGATCGACTTAGGCCGAACGACGACGAGTGGACTTGGCGGGGGCCGCAGCTGCCGCTTTGCGGGTCTTGGTCACGGCTGTCCGGGGCGTTTTGGCCGCGGCGCTGACGGGGCCGTTGTTGGCCAAGATGAAAGCCTTGACCACGGGGTAGACCATGTCGCGCCAACGGCGGCCCGAGAAAATGCCATAGTGGCCAGCACCTTCGACTTCGTAGTGTTGGCGCTTGGCCTTGGGGATGCCCGTGCACAAATCGTGTGCGGCTGCGGTCTGACCCGAACCCGAGATGTCGTCGAGTTCACCCTCAACCGTCAACAACGCCGTGGTTGCTATGTCTTGGGGACTCACGTGTTCGGACTCGCCCTGTTCGTTGAGCACGTCCCAAGAATCGTTGACCAGCTTGAAGTCTTGGAACACGGTGGCGATCGTTTCCAAGTAATAGTTGGCGTCCATGTCGAGCACCGCGTTGTACTCGTCGTAGAACTGGCGGTGGTTCTCGGTGCTGGAGTCGTCGCCTTTGATGAGGTTCTGGAAGTAATCGTAGTGGCTGCTGACATGGCGATCGGGGTTCATGGCCACGAAGCCCGTGTGTTGCAAGAAGCCGGGGTACACGCGGCGACCTTCGCCTGGGAAGTTCGGTGGCACGCGGAAGACGACGTTGTTCTCAAACCAATCCAGGCTGCGCTGGGTGGCCATGTTGTTCACGGCGGTGGGCGTTTTGCGCGCATCGATGGGGCCGCCCATCATGGTCATGCTCAGTGGCGTGGTTTCGCCGCGGCTGGCCATCAGCGAAACCGCAGCGAGCACCGGTACGGTGGGTTGGCACACGCTCATGACGTGGCAATTGCCGTAGCGGCCTTGCAAATAGCGCACAAATTCTTGAACGTAATTGACGTAGTCATCCAGGTGGAAGTCACCTTCGCTGACCGGGACCAAGCGGGCGTTCTTCCAGTCGGTGATGTAGACCTTGTGTCCTTGGAGCATGGTACGCACGGTGTCGCGCAGCAGGGTGGCGTAATGCCCCGACAACGGTGCCACGATGAGCACCACGGGTTGGGCCTTCAGCATGGTCAGGGTATCAACATCGTCGGTGAAGCGTTTGAACCGACGCAGCTCACAGAAGGGCTTGTCGATTTCAATGCGTTCGTGGATGGCAATGTCCTTGTCCTCGATGTGAACCGACTGAATGCCAAATGCAGGCTTCACATAGTCTTTACCCAAGCGGTGCATCAATTCGTACGCCGCTGAGATGCGTTGTGCCATGGGCATTTGACCCAAGGGCAGCATGGGGTTGTTGTAAAGCTTGGCTGCGATTTCGGCCAGGTCGGCGAACGGCTCCATCACAGAACGGTGGTTTTCGTAAATCTGGTACAGCATGGAAGGAGGTCCCTTTGAATTGTTGCAGTGCAATATAACAGCGTCTTTGCTTCTGTACCAAGGTGTAGAACCCTAAAAAAAAGGGCCTCAACCCTTGTAATACTGGCCTAAATTGGTAAAAATGCGTCACGAACTGAAGAATTTCGGTGTGGTTGTGGCAATAAACTGTTGATTTTGCTAAAATTCATATCAGTTTGGCTTTCTGCGAAACCCGCTGTGTCCACGGTTTTTTTTAATTTCAACCTCAATCAGTTTAAAAAATGAACGAACAAGATCAACACAAAGGCTCCATCGTGATCGGCGAGGGTGTGACCGTGACCGGTTCATTTGTCGTGCCGGGTCGCGCGGTGATCAACGGGTCGCTGCAAGGTGAACTGCAGGCCGATGACCTGCTCGTCGGTGCTCGCGGCAAATTGGTTGGCAACGTGAAGGTTCGCAAAGCCGATATTTATGGCGAAACACACGACACATTGCAAGCGTCTGAACACTTGCTCATTCGCAGCACGGGTCGCATCAGTGGAAAAGCCACTTACGGTGAAATCGAAATTGAGCGTGGTGGTTTGGTGCAAGGTTCTGTGTTGCCTGAAGGCGCGCCGGTGACGGCACCCGTGATCGCACCGAAGTTTCAAGCATCTCCCTCTGCGCCTGCAGCCAATACCAATTCTGATAAGCCTTCTGCCTGACCCAGCACATGCTGTCATACGCACGTCTCATCTCGGCTTCGCTCTGGCGAATGCCGACCCACGTCAAGCGGCTTTGGGCCGCGGACTTCGAGGACGTGCGCATCATCCTTGAGCAGCAGGGTGATCTGAAGTATTTCTCCGTATCCAAAGGTTTGCAGCGAGTCTTGGCACGCACGGCGATCGTCGTCAGTGGTTCGGCTGTGTTCATGTTGTTGGCCTTGTTTGTCACGGCCGTTTCATTGCACGCTGGCAAAGCCGAGCTGGAGCGTTCTCACCAAGAGGTTTACAGCGCGTTGCTGGGCAGCACTTACGACATGGAGCTCGATGGCATTCAAAACTTGGACGCCGAGCACATGCCTTTGTTGGCTCAGGCCATTCGTGAACGTGATTTGGAGTTGCGGCGTTTCGTTGATTCTGCGAAACAAAACCTGACCGAAGAAAACGTTTCGCTCAAGTCTCGACTCGATTCTTCGGGTTTGACCGAAAAAGCCATTCGTGTGATTCAAGGTGCTGCGGCCATGGGCGGCGGCAACCCCGATGAGGAAGAGCGCAGCGATCCTTTGTTGCGCACGGGTTTGGCCGATGAAAGTGCCAAAAATCGGGCACTCAAAGAAGTCTTGTTGGCTTTGCCCTCGACCATGCCCATGAGAGATTTCTCCACCACCTCGTCGTTTGGTATTCGCAAGCATCCCATTTTTGGGAGTCCGCGTTTTCACGCTGGGGTTGACCTGATTCCTCGTTCGGATGAGTCGGTTTACGCTGCCAAATCTGGCAAGGTGATCTTGGCCCGAGTTCATCACAATTACGGCAATACCGTCATTGTTCGCCACGATCGGGGCATTGAAACTCTATACGCACACCTGGCCAACATCCAAGTCCGTGAGGGCCAGGAAGTGGGACCTGATACGGTTCTAGGTAAGGTGGGTAGCACGGGCTCATCGACAGGTGTCCACCTGCACTTTGAAGTCTCTGTTGGCGGTTATCCTGTCGATCCACAAAAAGTCATTGAAACAGCACACTATGTTCAACAAACCCAAAACTAATTTGCCCGAATCATCCTCCGTTAACACGCCCAATGGTGATAACGCTGCCCCCGCTCCGGAGCCTGTTCGTGCCAAGCCTTCCATCATGTCCACGGTGTTGGACACAACGAACAAACCTTCGGTCATCAGCGAAGGCTTTGCTTTTACCGGTGATATCAATTCCTCGGGTATTTTGCATGTTGAAGGACGCGCCTCGGGTACCGTGACCGCACACAGCGTCAACGTCAGTGCGCGCGGTGAGATTGAGGGTGAAGTGGTGTGCAACAGCCTGAACATCAAGGGCGTCTTTTCCGGTGTCGCTGTCTGTGAAGAGTTGGTCATCGCTTCATCGGCGATGGTCAAGGGCAGTATCAGCTACAAATACATTTCTGTCGGTGCTGGTGCCAAGGTTGAAGGCGAGTTGTTTGTCAACGAAGCCGGTGCCAGCGCCCCCATGCCCACGGCACGATCCAACGGCTGATTCGCCCACGATCTGTGCAATAAAAAAGGCCCCATGGGGCCTTTTTTAATTGAACCCATCACTGGGCTTTAATTGTCTTGAGATTCAATCTGAATTTTGCCGATGCTGGGCGCGGTACCTTGACGAATGGCCACGAGGGCAGAGAAAAATCCGTTGAGCCATTGCGAGTTGATGGGTTTTTGGCAAACAATCGTGCTGCTGGGCAAGCCGCCGCGCTCTTCGATTTCCTCTGGGGTCATGCCCGTCAGGGCCACCACGGCGGTGCCATTGGCTGCTGGGGTGGCACTCAGGGTTTTGAGCAACTCAAAACCATCCACGCCTTGCATGCGCAGATCGGTGATCAGCACATCTGGGCGAAGGGTGTTGAAATCCAGCAAGGCTTCAAGTGCTGAGGCCATCAAAGTGCAGTCCATGGGGAAGCCCCACTTGTCGATCATGGCGCGGATGATCTCAAGGGTCACCGAATCGTCGTCCACAATCAGGACTTTGAGGCGCGGTTGGCGCGTGCGGTCCAAACCGCCTTTGATGTTGTGGCGTTGTTGGTATTCCAAAATGGACTGCATGGAAATGCGGCGGTGTCCACCCCGAGTTTTCCAGGCTTGCAACTCATTTTTCTCAACGAGCGATTGAACCGTGCCAACCGAGAGGTCGAGCAATTTGGCCGCGTAAAAGGTGCCGCAGTAATCGTCGGAAGATTCTGCCGTGGTTTTGGATGGGTTCATGTTTGTCTCTGCGTGGGTTCTGAATAACTTTGACAGAGGCAAATTATAGGGATATGTGATTGTTTAACGGATAAATCACAAAAAAAATAACTTATATTCGGTTACATGTTAAAAAAAACAAACAAACGAATAAGTTATTTTACAACTTAAGTATTACTTTAAGCGATTCTTAGCCATTTGGGGACCCAGGCTTTGTCTTTGTTGCTGGGTGGGGCGCTGGGCGGGGGGGCGACCAAGGGGCGAATGGTCGATGCCCGCACGGGTACAGCGGCCAAAACAGGCCGGCTCGCGGGTGATGCTGGGAAGGATGCGTTGGGGCGTGTCCGCATTTGGTCTGCAGCGGATAACAAGCGGCTGGTCACAGCAGCTGATGTTTGAGGCGCCGCAACGGGCTTCCACACCACCTCAAGCCAGTCCAACAAGGGTTGCCAGTGGGGCATGTCAAACTGACGAATCGCCTCAGGCATGTCAAATAGGCTACCGCCATTCTCCAAACACGACCGGTAGTGGGCAGAGTCGGGGATCACGGTGAGCAGGGGGGTATCCCAAGCTTGGCCTTGCTCATGCCATTGCTGAACACGTTCCATGGGCCAGCGCATGCCCACAGCAGCCACTTTGCAGCGACCGGAAGCCACCTTCGGCAATTTCGCGAGCTCTTTGAGAAAGTCCAATGAGGCGTCTCGGTCAAACACGGACGGACCGATGGGGACGATGATGGCGTCGATCCAAACCACCAATTTGGCGAGTTCATGGTCGTAAAGCCCGCCGGGCGTGTCCAAGATGACGTGTGTGGTGCCGGGTGGAGCACGAAACACTTTGCCGTTGTCCACAGCCCATGTGTTGATCTTGACCGATTGAGGGCTGCGCCTTTGCAACCAACTGCGCACCGATTGCTGGCGATCCACATCGCCCAGCATCACTTGGTGGCCATTGCGGGCACACCACGTGGCAATGTTGGTGGACAGTGTGCTTTTGCCACTGCCACCTTTTCGTCCCAAAAGTGCTACTACTGTCATATTTATGTTTTTATCACACAAAACCGAAAAATGGCAACAATTTCTTGTTGCCACAATGACTTGAGTCGCAATTCTAAACCGGGGCGAAGGTCATTGCCAGTGATAAAACACCGCTTAAGCGTTATATCTCGTCAATCTCTCGGTCGATCTCAAACGACTTTGGCGATCGATTGGCAGACGTGGTCGATGTTTTTGCTGTTGAGCGCGGCCACGCACATGCGCCCGGTGTCGGTGCCATACACACCAAACTCGCTGCGCAGGCGCACCATTTGGTCTTTGCTCAGGCCTGAGTAGCTGAACATGCCGATCTGGGTGGTGATGAAGCTCATGTCCTTGGTCACACCTGCTGCCTTGAGGCCGTCGACCAGTTTTTGACGCATGGCTTTGATGCGCACGCGCATCTCACCCAATTCGGCTTCCCACATGGCGCGCAGCTCGGGGTTGCCCAGCACCGCGGCCACGATTGCGCCGCCGTGTGTGGGTGGGTTGGAGTAGTTGGTGCGGATGGCGATTTTGAGCTGGCTCAGCACGCGGTCGGTTTCTTCTTTGCTCGAACCCACCACGCTCAGGGCACCCACGCGCTCGCCGTACAGGCTGAAGCTCTTGGAGAAGCTGGTGGAGACAAAGATGTTCAGGCCAGCGGCCACGAACTTGGCGATGACGGCGCCGTCTTCGGCGATGCCATAGCCAAAACCTTGGTAGGCCATGTCCAAGAAGGCGGTCAGGCCCTTGGCCTTGACCACGGCAATGACCTGGTCCCACTGCTCGGGGCTGATGTCGTAGCCGGTGGGGTTGTGGCAGCAAGCGTGCAACAACACGATGGTGCCGGGCGCGGCGGCGTTGAGCGCGGCCAACATGCCGGTGAAGTTGATGCCACCCAAGCCGCCGTTGGCGGACTGGTCAAAGTAGGGGTAGGTGTCGACGGTGAACCCGGCGTTGGTGAACAGCGCGCGGTGGTTTTCCCAGCTGGGGTCGGAGATCAAGACCTTGGCGTTGGGGCTAAGCTTTTTCAGGAAGTCGGCGCCAATTTTCAGGCCGCCAGTGCCGCCAATGGCTTGCACGGTGGCCACACGGCCGCTTTTCACCACTTCGGATTCGGCACCAAACACCAGGCCTTTGACCGCAGCGTCGTAAGCGGCGATGCCGTCGATGGGCAAGTAGCCGCGCGGGGTGGGCTTGGCCATCATGGTCGCTTCGGCGGTTTGCACGCACTTGAGCAGCGGCAGTTTGCCGTTGTCGTCGAAATACACGCCCACACCCAAGTTGACTTTGCTGGGGTTGGTGTCGGCGTTGAATTGTTCGTTCAGACCCAGAATCGGGTCGCGGGGGGCCATTTCGACGGCGGAAAACAGAGACATGGAAAGTCCTTGAGGGTTCATGGGTGGCGGGAAACCCGATCCTCGGTTAGGCTTTCGGGTTATCCCTGATTTTAACGGCCCCCGGGCCCACGCCATGACCGAACCCATTGAAGTTGCTGCAGCCCCACTCGAGGGCGAATTCGTGTCCTTCCCCGATTCGCCGTTTGAGTTGTTCATGCCGTACCCGCCGGCCGGTGATCAACCCACGGCGATTGAGCAGTTGGTCGAAGGTGTGCGCGATGGCGAGGTGTTTCAAACCCTCTTGGGTGTGACCGGTTCGGGCAAGACCTTCACCATGGCCAACGTGATCGCGCGCTTGGGTCGGCCCGCCATTGTGTTTGCGCCCAACAAAACGCTGGCCGCTCAGCTCTACAGCGAGTTCCGCGAGTTCTTCCCGAAGAATGCGGTGGAGTATTTCGTCAGTTACTACGACTACTACCAGCCCGAGGCCTACGTGCCGCAGCGCGATTTGTTCATTGAAAAAGACAGCGCCATCAACGAGCACATCGAGCAGATGCGCCTGTCTTGCACCAAGAGCATTTTGGAGCGGCGCGACGTCATCATCGTGGCCACGGTATCGGCGATTTACGGTATCGGCAAACCCGAGAGCTACCACCAGATGGTGATGACGCTGCGCACGGGCGATAAGGTCGGACAGCGCGACCTGATCGCGCAACTCGTGCGCATGCAGTACGCGCGCAACGACCAAGATTTTTCACGCGGCAAGTTTCGCGTGCGCGGCGACACCATCGACGTCTTTCCCGCCGAACACTCCGAGATGGCCATCCGCATCGATTTGTTCGACGACGAGGTGGAGTCTTTGCAACTCTTTGACCCACTCACGGGCCGCGTGCGCCAAAAAATCCCGCGTTTCACGGTTTATCCCAGCAGCCATTACGTCACGCCCCGCGAACAAGTGCTCAACGCGGTGGAGTCCATCAAGACCGAGTTGTCCGACCGGCTCAAAGAGCTGGTGGGGATGGGCAAGTTGGTGGAGGCGCAGCGTCTGGAGCAGCGCACCCGCTTTGACTTGGAGATGCTCAGCGAAGTGGGGCACTGCAAGGGCATTGAAAACTACTCGCGGCATTTGTCGGGCAGTGCCCCTGGCGAGCCGCCGTCCACACTCACCGATTACTTGCCCAAAGACGCGCTCATGTTTTTGGACGAAAGCCATGTGCTGATTGGTCAGTTCGGTGGCATGTACAACGGTGACCGGGCGCGCAAAACCACCCTGGTCGAATACGGTTTTCGCCTGCCCAGTGCGCTGGACAACCGCCCGCTCAAGTTCGACGAATTTGAGCAGCGCATGCGCCAATGTGTGTTTGTCTCGGCCACGCCGGCGGACTACGAAAAAACCCACGCCGGCCAAGTGGTGGAGCAGCTGGTGCGCCCCACCGGTTTGGTGGACCCGCAACTCGAGGTGCGCCCCGCCGTGCACCAGGTGGACGATGTGCTGCAAGAAATCCGCATCCGGGTGGAGAAAAACGAGCGTGTGCTCATCACCACCCTGACCAAACGCATGGCCGAGCAGCTCACCGACTACTTGACCGAAAACGGCGTCAAGGTGCGTTATGTGCACAGCGATGTGGACACGGTCGAGCGGGTGGAGATCTTGCGCGACTTGCGCTTGGGCGCGTTTGATGTGCTGGTGGGCATCAACCTGCTGCGCGAGGGCATCGACATCCCCGAGGTGTCCTTGGTGGCCATTTTGGACGCCGACAAAGAAGGCTTCTTGCGTTCGGAGCGCAGCTTGATCCAAACCATTGGCCGCGCCGCGCGAAACCTCAACGGCCGAGCCATTCTTTACGCCGACCGCATCACCGATTCGATGAAGCGGGCGATGGACGAGACCGAACGTCGGCGCACCAAACAGATCGCGTTCAACTTGGCCAACGGCATCGAGCCGCGCAGCATCAACAAGCGCATCAAAGACCTCATCGATGGGGTCTACAGCGAAAAGGCCGGCAAAGAAGCCGACCGCTTGGCCGCACAAAGCCAGGCCGCGGCCGAGATGGGCGATATGAACGAGCGCGACTTGGCCCGAGAGATCAAGCGCTTGGAGAAACTCATGATGGAGCACGCCCGCAACCTGGAGTTTGAGAAGGCGGCTCAAACCCGTGACCAGCTCGGCCGACTCAAGGCCCGTGTGTTGGGCGCTGGCGGGCACGACACCCCTCTCTGACTTGTCTTGGACAAATTGCGGCTATTGCTGATTGGTTGACAAAATCAGTGGGCTTTATCGGGTATACTCGACCAAATCAGTCGGATTGCCATTTGAAGGTCTTTCGGCAGATGCAAAGCCTTCACGGCTCAGCCCACTTTTCAGGAGCTCATCACCATGCGACTCACCACCAAAGGCCGTTTTGCGGTCACCGCGATGATCGATTTGGCCTTGCGCCAAACCAATGGCCCTGTGACCTTGGCTGCCATCAGCCAGCGCCAGCACATCTCCTTGTCTTACTTGGAACAGCTGTTCGGCAAACTGCGCCGCCACGAGTTGGTGGAATCCACCCGCGGCCCCGGCGGCGGTTACTCCTTGGGACGCAAAGCCAGCGACATCACCGTGGCCGACATCATCGTGTCGGTCGATGAGCCCATCGACGCCACCCAATGCGGCGGCAAAGAAAACTGCTTGGGCGAAGGTCAGCGTTGCATGACGCACGACCTGTGGTCCACCTTGAACGCCAAGATGGTCGACTTTTTGGACTCGGTCTCCTTGCAGTCCCTGGTGGAAGAGCAGCACGCCAAAGGCGTGGTGATCGACGCCCAACCCATGATCAAGCGCACCATCTCGACCCCTTCCGTGGTCAAGCCCATCCGCGTCAATGCACCCAACTCGGTGTTCGCCTTGGGCGCTAGTGCTTTGTCCAAATAAACACAACCCACCGTTGAGAACGCCATGAGCACCCCACATTTCCCCATTTACATGGACTACAGCGCCACCAACCCCTGTGACCCACGGGTGGTGGACGCCATGATCCCTTGGTTGCGCGAGCACTTCGGCAACCCCGCTTCGCGCAGCCACGCTTGGGGCTGGGAAGCCGAAAAAGCGGTCGAGACCGCGCGCGAACAAGTCGCGGCCTTGATCGGCGCTGACCCGCGCGAAATCGTCTGGACCAGTGGTGCCACTGAGTCCAACAACCTGGCCATCAAAGGCGCGGCCCACTTTTACCAAGAAAAAGGCAAGCACCTCATCACCGCCAAGACCGAGCACAAAGCCGTGCTCGACACCTGCCGCGAACTCGAGCGCCAAGGTTTTGAAGTGACCTACCTCGACGTGCAAGCCGATGGTTTGGTCAACTTCGACGCCTTCAAGGCGGCGATCCGGCCCGACACCATCTTGGCCTCGATCATGTTCGTGAACAACGAGATCGGTGTGATCCAAGACATCGCCGCATTGGGCGCGCT
>JBFZCK010000006.1:0-9573 GCA_041307965.1 Burkholderiales bacterium
GTGCGCGTGAGCACCAATGTCGTTCCCCAAGGCGCCATCATCCTCAAGCCCTTCGGCGCCGACAACCAAGGCCTCTCGGCCACCAGCAACGGCATTGCGCGATGGGATTGCGGCCCCGCCAGCACGGACGAGGCATTGAACAAGGCCTTGCCATCGAGCTGCCGCGTCAGCGGCCTGAGCTTCGGCGGCTGATCAGCCGCTCAAGGCGCGGGTGCGGCGGCCACAAAGCTGCCGCTCTTGCCGCCGTGTTTCTCCAGCAGCGTCACGTCGGTGATGGTCATGCCGCGGTCCACGGCCTTGCACATGTCGTAGATGGTGAGCAAGGCCACTTGCACCGCCGTCAGGGCTTCCATCTCCACGCCCGTGGGGCCCGTGCACTCGGCCGTGGCGTGGCACAAGACGCTGTGCGTGGCCGACTCCACCTCAAACGACATCGCCACGCGGGTCAAAGCAATCGGGTGACACAGCGGGATCAGGTCGCTGGTTTTTTTGGACGCTTGAATGCCCGCGAAGCGCGCGATGCCCAGCACCTCGCCTTTTTTGGCTGTGCCCTGTTCGATGAGTTGAAGGGTCTCGGGCAGCATCCGGATGCGGCCTTGTGCCGTGGCGCTGCGGTGCGTGGCGGCTTTGTCGGAGATGTCCACCATGTGGGCTTGGCCGTGGGCATCGAAATGGGTCAAAGGTTGGCTGTGGGTCATGAAAAAGGCGCCTTGCGTGGCGGAACACGAAGTAATCAGGGCATCATATGGCAATGCAACGCTTGAGTTCGAACACCTCCCCCAGCCCATGGCGTTTTCGCTGGGTGGGTTTGTGGGCCTTGGTGGCGCCCTTGAGCATGGCCCAGCCCGTTTTGCCCAGCTTGGGCGACGAGCAAGGCATGCCGATCGCCACCGAGCGGCGCTTGGGCGACAGCATCGCGCAGAGCATTTACCGCGACCCCGATTACATCGACGATCCGGTGCTGGGTGATTACCTGCAACTGCTGTGGCAGCCTTTGTTCAAAGCCGCACAAGAACGCGGCGACATCGGCCCCGAGTTGGCCCAGCGCTTTGCGTGGGAGTTGGTGATTTCGCGCGACAAACGCATCAACGCCTTCGCTTTGCCCGGTGGTTACATGGGTGTGAATTTGGGGCTGATTGCCTCCACCGACAGCGCACCTGAAATCGCCAGCGTGATGGCGCACGAACTCAGCCACGTCTCCCAGCGGCACATCGCACGCCTCATTGAGCGTCAAGACCAACAGTCACCGTGGCTCTTGGGCACCATGATTTTGGGTGTTTTGGCCGCCAGCGCCAGTGCCAATGTGGACGTGGCCAATGCGGTCATCGTCGGCGGGCAAGCCGCCGCGGTGCAATCGCAGCTGGGCTTTTCGCGCGACATGGAGCGCGAGGCCGACCGCATTGGTTTTTCGGTGTTGGAGCAAGCCGGGTTGGATGGACAAGGCTTTGTGACCATGTTCAGCAAGCTCTACCAAGCCTCCAGACTCAACGATACCGGCGCCTTCCCCTATTTGCGAACACACCCCTTGTCCGATGAACGCATGGCCGACATGCGCAACCGTTTGCCCGCCGTGCCTGTGGCACCCACGTGGGTGGCCCCGGAGGGCTTGCACGCGGTCATGGCTGCGCGCGCTGCGGTGTTGGCCGAATCGAGCGCCGAGCGCTGGCAGTCTTGGCTGCGCCTGGGGCAACAGCCGCAGGCCGACGCTGCGAGCCGGGTGCGTGCCATTCTCAGCGCCCACCGCTTGGGCCAACACGCGGTGGCGGTCAAGGACGCCAGGGGTTTGGCCCGCGACCTGGCGGGCACACCGCTGGCCAATGTCGCCAACAACCTCTTGGTGGAAGTGCTCATGGCCCCTGCATGGGTGGCCGACGCCGCCACGCGAGCCGATTGGGCGGCCCACGCCCAGCGCGCTTTGACCCACACCGACCGCGCCACCGTGCTCTGGGGCGTGCAAGCCAACATGGCCTTGGCGCAATGGGCGGTGGCGGCCGAGCGCTTGCGTGGGTGGGTGGTGCAACACCCGCGCGACGCCTTGGCTTGGCAGTTGCTGTCGCAGGTGCAGTGGCAGCAAGGCCAGCGTGTGGCCGCCCTGCGCGCCGAAGCCGAGTCGCGTGTGGCGGTGATGGATTTCCAAGGGGGCTTGGATCGGCTGCAGGCCGCCAGGGCCATCAAAGGCAGCGGGCAGGACGAGTGGGAACAAGTCATCGTGGAGACCCGCTTGCGCCAAGTGGGCGAGCGCTTGAAAGAGTCCCAACGCGAAGATTGATGTGGCTCATGCGCCCCGCGCGCAGCAGGGGTTCACTGCTGTGGCTATGATCAAGGCCCTCTTGAGCCCTCCCCCCCCATGCCCGCCATCCACATCACCGACATCGAATCGGCCATCAACCATTGGCGCAGCCGCAGCCCATCGCCAGACGGCGTGTCCCTGCCCGCACCCACGCGCGCCTTGGCCGAGGTTTATGCCTTGATGGTGATTCACCGCGAAGACTGGGTCGACGAAGCCGGTATGCCCAGCGCCGCTTGGCAGGCGTGGTTGGCGTGGTACGACACCACCCCCGACACCCCCTGCATCGCCATTTGTTCGACCAGCCAAGGCGATGAAATGTGCAAAGGCTGTGGCCGCACGTTTGATGAGGTGCAGCGCTGGACCGAAATGGGGCCCAGTGAAAAACGCATCACCTGGCACCGCATCACCACCGAGGCCAGCGCTTGGCGCTTCAACCGCTACGCCGAACGGGCCAGCGGCGACACCCCTTCTGTTTCCAACGATTGACCCACGGCATGGCCCTCAAATCCACGATTTTCAAAGTGCAGCTGTCGGTCGCCGACATCGACCACGCTTACTACGCCGACCACGCCCTGACCTTGGCGCGTCACCCCAGCGAGACCGACGAGCGCATGATGATCCGCTTGGTGGCCTTGGCCTTGCAAGCGCACCAGCTCCACAGCGTGTGTCAGGGTGATGGTGTGTTGGCTTTTGGTGCTGGCTTGTCCGACCCCAACGACCCGGATGTCTCCTTGACCGATTTCACGGGCCTCAAGCGCTTGTGGATCGAGGTGGGCCAGCCCGAAGACAAACCGATCATGAAGGCTTGCCAAAAAGCCGACGCGGTCATGGTCTACCCGTTTGGCTCAGCCGCTGAGGTGTGGTGGCGTGGTATCGAGAGCAAGCTGGTGCGTCTGGACAAGTTGCAGGTCTGGCGCATCCCGCACGAGGCTACCGTGGCCTTGGGCCGCTTGGCCGAGCGCAGCATGCAGCTGCAAGCCACCATCCAAGAAGGTGTGCTCAGCTTGTCCAACAGCGATCACCACATCGATATCGAGCCCGTGCGCTGGAAATGACACAGGCCCCGAAGGGCCTGTGCAGCGTGAAGCGAGGGCACGTCAGACGCGTTGCGCCAACGCGCCGGCCTGTCCGGTGTAACTCGCGGGTGTCATGGCCAACAAACGGGTTTTCTCGGACTCGGGGATCTCCAAGCTGCGGATGAGCGCGTGCAGGTCCGCGGCGTTGACTGTTTTGCCGCGCGTGACTTCCTTGAGTTTTTCGTACGCACCGGCCACACCGTAACGGCGCATGACGGTTTGGATCGGCTCGGCCAACACCTCCCACGCCTTGTCCAAGTCCTCGGCCAAACGCTCTTCGTTGATCTCGAGCTTGCCCAAGCCCACGCTCAGCGAGTGGTAGGCCAGCACCGCGTAGCCCATGGCCACGCCCATGTTGCGCAACACGGTGGAGTCGGTCAGGTCGCGCTGCCAGCGCGAGATCGGCAACTTCTCGGCCAAGTGCTTGAGCAAGGCGTTGGCCAAGCCCAAATTGCCTTCGGCGTTTTCAAAGTCGATCGGGTTGACTTTGTGCGGCATGGTCGAAGAGCCGATTTCGCCGTCTTTGAGGCGCTGCTTGAAGTAGCCCAAGCTCACGTAGCCCCAGATGTCGCGCGAGAGGTCGATGAGGATGGTGTTGGCGCGCGCGATGGCGTCGAACAACTCGGCCATGTAGTCGTGCGGCTCAATCTGGATGCTGTAGGGCTGAAAGCTCAAACCCAAGCCCATGGGTTCGGGCGTTTCGATCACACCGCGGCTGAAGGCTTCCCAGTCGAAGTCGGGCCAGGCGCTCAGGTGGGCGTTGTAGTTGCCCACCGCACCGTTCATCTTGCCTTTGAGGGCCACAGCGGCGATGCGTTCGCGCGCGGTGCGCAAGCGCACGACCACGTTGGCGAACTCTTTGCCCACGGTGGTGGGGCTGGCGGTTTGGCCGTGGGTGCGGCTGAGCATGGGCACATCGGCAAACTGGTGCGCCATGGTGCGCAGCGTCTCGATGATGCCGTCGAGCGCGGGCAGCAAGACCTCGTCGCGACCGCCCTTGAGTTGCAGGGCGTGGCTGGTGTTGTTGATGTCTTCGCTGGTGCACGCGAAATGCACGAACTCGGCGGCGTTTTCCAGTTCGGGGCGGGCCTCGAACTTGGACTTGATCCAGTACTCCACGGCCTTGACGTCGTGGTTGGTTTTTTTCTCGATGGTTTTGATCGCCAGCGCGTCATCGGCACTGAAGTTTTTCACCAAATTGAGCAAATAGGTGCGTGCGCCCGGCGTCAAGGGCTTGAACTCGGCAAAACCGGCGTCTGAGAGGGCAATGAACCACGCGATTTCGACTTGCACGCGGCGGTGCATATAGCCCAATTCGCTCATGAACGGGCGCAAAGCGCCCAAGCGGTTGTGGTAACGACCATCGAGCGGCGAGAGGGCGGCCACGGCCGACAAAGCGGTGTTGGAGGGGGATTGTGAGGACATACCCGCATTGTAGAAGGTGGCTAGAATGAACCCATCGCAACAGCCTGTTTTTCACATGAAGCTCATCGGTTCCCTCACCAGCCCTTACGTGCGCAAAGTGCGTGTCGTGCTGGCGGAAAAAAAGCTCGAATTCCAATTCGTTGAAGAAGACGTGTGGTCCAAAGACAGCACGATCAGCGCCGCCAACCCCTTGGGTAAGGTGCCGTGCTTGATCATGGAAGGTGGCGAGGCGATGTTCGATTCGCGCGTCATCACCGAATACCTCGACACCATGTCCCCCGTGGGCAAGCTCATCCCCGCCTCGGGGCGTGAACGCGCCGAAGTGAAAACCTGGGAGGCCTTGGCCGATGGTTTGCTCGATGCGTCGATTGCTGCGCGCTTGGAGGCCACTTGGACCGGTCGCACCGACGCTCAGCGCTGCTCGGCGTGGATCGACCGTCAGATGGACAAAATCCACGCCAGCTTGGCCGCCATGGAGCGCGGCTTGGGCGACAAACCGTTTTGCTCGGGCGTGCACCTGAGCCTGTCCGACGTGGCCGTGGGCTGTGCCTTGGGATACTTGGACTTCCGTTTTCCCTCGCTGGATTGGCGCAGCGCGCACCCCCAGTTGGCACGTTTGTACGAGAAGCTGGCGCAACGCCAAAGCTTCATCGACACCTGCCCACCTTGAGGCGGGCCCCGCTCAAGCCCGGTTCGCCCGGCGCTTGAGCCAGCGCATGACGGCCCCGAGCACGGGGATTTGTTCATACAACTCTTCGGCAGCGTCCCAGTAGTCGCGGTGCTCACTCACGCGGCCATCGGGCGTGCAGCGCAGAAATGAGCCGCCGCGGATGGTGCGCGGGGTGGTCTCGCCGCGAAACGAGAAGTGGAAGTCCCACACCAAAAATGCACGGTCTTCTTCGACCACTTGTTGTGTCACCACAAAGCGCGGACGGTCCAAGCGGTGGAACATGTGTTCAAAAATACCTCGGATCGCCGCCACGCCTTGCACTTCATTGAACGGGTCTTTGAAGCGCGCATCGGGGGTGTACAACTGCTCAATTTGTGCCAAGTGCTCGGGCTGCAGCGCGGCGTAAAAAGCCACCAATCGCTCGATGGTGGCGCGGCTGTGTTCGGTGGTGTTCATGATCAGAGTCCGGTGGCGCGAAGCACGAGCACACAGTACAGGCGGTGGGGTAAACAGCGCAAGACCTTGAGCACGCGCGTGAAGCGTTTGGGGTAATGGATCTCAAACACACCACGCGCCCAGTCGCCCATCATGGCCTGCGCGGCTTCGGTGGGCGTGATGATGGCGGGCATTTTGAATTCGTTTTGCGCCGTCAGTGGGGTTTGCACAAAGCCGGGGTGCACCACACTCACGCCGATGCCGTGCGGGGCCAAGTCGAGGTAGAGGGTTTGTGCCCAGTGCGTGAGCGCGGCTTTGGTCGGGCCGTAGGCCAGGCCGTTGGGCAGGCCACGAAAGCCCGCCACGCTGCTGATGAAGCTGATGTGGCCGTGGCCTTGCGCCAGCAAAGCCGGCACCACGGCAGCGCTGAGGTAGACCGCGCCCAGGTAGTTGACGCTGTTGTGTTTGGCGATGTCGGGCACGTCCATGGCGGTGGCGCGCATGGCTTTGTAATGCCCCGCACAAAACACCACCAAGTCGATGGCGCCTTGTGCCAACACGCGTTGCGCCACGGTCTCGCAAGCCGCGGGGTCGGTGACGTCCAAGGGTTCGGCCTGCACCACGTGGTGGTGCTCGTCGGCGGGGTGCGCGTCCACGAAGCGCTGCAGCGCATCGGCTTGGCGCGCCGAGACCGTCACGAGTGCACCGGCTTGCCACCACGCGTGGGCGCAGGCCTCACCGATGCCGCTGGAGGCGCCCACCACCCACACGCGCAGGCCACGCCAGTCGCGCAGCGGTGGGTTGGCGCTGCGCCACAGGCTGGGTCGGGTGGCGGTGCTCATGGCGTGCGCTTGTGAAACGACAAGGTGACCTCGCCCAAACGCACGCCCCATTTGCTCATGGTCGCTTTGTTGAGCATGACGCGCTCGTCCATCAGGTACATCCAGTCGTCAAAGTCCACGTGCCAGACGCGGCCATCCACCGGCAAGGCCAAGGTGTAGCCCCAGCGAAACGCGTTGCCTTGGGTTTGTCCTTGGGCCTCACCGACCACGTCGTCGGCGCGACCGATGTAGCGGCCATCGCCCAGATCGGTCAAGCGCCAAATGCGTTTTTCGGTGCTGCCGTCGCTGTACACAAAAGACTCGTCGAGCACGCCTTGGTTGCCCGTCCAGGTGCATACCATCAGCACGGTGAAGCGCTTAACGACGCGCCCGCTGCGGTCGGTGAAGACGCCGTGGGCGTCGAGCGTGCCGTTGAAATACTCGCGCAAATTCAAGGCGGGTTTCTCGGCCGCGTAGTCCTGCACTTGGGGTCCCGCACAACCGGCCAACACCGCGCCGGTGGCCACGGCCCCGGTCAACAACAAACGTCTTTTCATGGTTCACTCCTTGAATGTGGGACACGGGGTGCGCCCACCAGCGGTGTGCGCACACACCATTGATACAACAGGGCCGCTGCCAACACCTTGAGCACGCAGGGCAGCACGCTGTAGGCGATGGTGAGGGTTTGCAAGGCCTGCGGGTCGGTGGCACCCGGCGTGTAACCCAGCCACGACAACAGCGGCAAGGCCAAGCCCGCAGCCAAAGCCAGGTTGAGTTTGGTCGCCAAATTCCACCACCCAAAAAACACACCCTCGCTGCGCCCGCGTTCGCCCACGTCGTCGATCACGCCGTTGAGCAAAGCGCTGGGCGCGGTCAGGTCGGCACCCAAGGCCAGACCTGAGCCGACACACACGGCCGCAAACGCCCACGTGTCGCCCGTACCCAAGGTCACGGCCCACACAAAGGCGGCGACCGACAAGCCCATGCCGAGCAGCCAACTGCGCACCAAGCCCCAGCGCCCCGCGGCGCGGGCCCACAGCGGCATGGACAGCGCAGCGGCCAAAAAATACAGCAACAAAAACACGCCTTGCCACGACGCATCGGCACCCAAGCGGTCTTGGATGAAAAACAGCACCAAGGTCGCGGGGATGGCGCTGGCCGTGCCGTTGAGCACAAACATCAGCAAGAGGCGCACAAACGCGCGGTGACGCCAAGGCGATGCGGCCACGCTGGCCTTGGCCAAGGCCGCGGTGGGCTCGGGCGGGTTGGCCCAGCGCCAAGCCAAGAGCCCCAACACCAAGGTCACGGCGAACACCCCCATGAGCGCTGGCAGTCCCGCCACGCTGGGCAAGATGGATGCGGTGACCACACCGAACAAGGCCAAGGCTTCTCGCCACACCACCACGCGCGCGCGTTGGGCTTCGTTGCCGCCCAAGCGCGCGCCCCACGATTGGTGCGCCACGGTCGCCACGCTGAACGCGGTGCTGGTGACAAACAAGCCCGCCGCGGCCCACGACAAGACCGCGATTTCGCCACTGGCGCGCACGGCTTCGGGGGGAAACAACAAGGCCCACAGGCCGAGCCACATCAACATCGCCGAGACCGCCGCGAGCGCCCACACGCGCCAAGCGCCGCGCTCGAAGTGGCGGTCGCACCAGCGGCCGATCCACGGGTCCATGACCGCGTCCAAGGCACGCGTGCCCAAGAGCACCAGCCCCAAGCCCGCCAAGGGCGCGCCCAACACCACGGCGTAGTGGTTGGGCAGCAAAACATACAAGGGCAGCGCGACAAAGGCCAGCGGGAAGCCCATGGCGCCGTAGCGCAAGCCCCATCGCCAAGCACCGGGACCGATGAAGCGCGCGGCGGGGCTGCTGGTGTCGTTCATGTGGCGAGCAAGGCTTGGCGCATCGCCGGTTGGGGGCTCAACGGTGAGAGCCAAATGCCCAAAAACGCGTCGGCAAACAAACGGTCTTCGACCATGCCCAAGGGCGCTTCGTTGTGAAACAAGGCCACGCCACGACCGGGGACGTTCACGGCGCTCAGGCGGTCACCGCTTTGGACATCGGGCATGAGCGCGTTGAGTTGCGCCACCCATGCAGCGCTTTGTGACGAGGTCCAGCGCTGTGCGCCGCGTGCCATCAAGCCCTGCATTTCATCCCACGTGCTCTGGGCCAATGCCTGACCTTTGAAGTCGCGCGAGTAGCGCATGGTCAGTGCCAATCGGTGTTGCGCGAATCGCGCGGGCTCAAAGTCCGCCGCCACTTGCAATTCGGCGTGGTAAATCGACAGGCCCCAATAGCGAAAGTGGTGGGTGCCGCGGGTTTGCAGCCCCGCCACCGCCGCGCGCCAACCTGCGTTGGGCGTTTGCGCCCACAAGGGCACCGCCGCGCACACCAAACCCGACAACAGACACAGGCGACGGGACAGCGGCGGGGTGTGCATGAACTCAGCCAGGTTTGCGCAGGGTGAACTGAACGACGTCGGTGCTGCCCTGCGTGAAAGCGGCTTCACAGTAGGCGAGGTAGAAGGTCCAGATGCGCATGAAGCGTTCGTCAAAACCGAGTTTCAAGACCTCGGCCTGTTGGCGCACAAAGTCCTCGTGCCACAGGCGCAGGGTCTGTGCATAGTCTTGTCCAAAATGGAATTCGTCTTGCACCACCAAGCCCGCGTTCATGGCCGCTTTGCGGAAGACTTGCGGGCTGGGCAGACAGCCGCCGGGAAAGATGTACTGCTGGATGAAGTCGGTGCCTTGAATGTAGCGCTCAAAGCGCTCGTCTTGGATGACGATGCTTTGGATACACGCGTAACCACCGGGCTTGAGCTTGTCGGCCACGGTTTGGAAGTACGTGGCCCAGT
>JBFZCK010000007.1:0-2578 GCA_041307965.1 Burkholderiales bacterium
CGCCCACGCTGTTGGGCAAGCCCGCGAGGATGGCGCCGATGCGCGCCACGTTCAAGCCTTGTTGGGCTTCGGGAATGGCGCAACCACAGATCACGTCTTCAATGGCCTTGGGGTCCAAGCCAGGGACCTGTGCCACCGCGGCGCGCAGGGCATGGGCCAGCAGGTCGTCGGGGCGCAGGTGTTTAAAAGCGCCTTTGTGTGAGCGGCCGATGGGGGTGCGGGTGGCCGCAACGATGTAGGCGTCTTGCAACTGTTTCATGGTGACTCCGGGTGTTCAGTTTCTCAAGGGCTTGCCGGTGTTGAGCATGGCCAAAATCCGTTCTTGGGTTTTGGGGTGCACGATCAAGGCGCAAAACGCTTGGCGTTCCAAGGTCATCACATAGGCTTCGGTGACCAAGGTGCCGGCTTCGACGTCGCCGCCGGTCAGCACGTTGGCGATCAAGGTGGCGATGTGGAAGTCGTGTTGGCTGATGAAGCCGCCATCGCGCATGTTCACCAACTGACCCATGATGGTGGCTTTGGCCGAACGGCCCGCCACCACAAAGTGGCTTTGCAACGGTGGGCGGTAGCCGCTGTGGAACAGCGAGCGCGCCTCGTTGGCAGCCACGAACAGCAGCTCGTCTTTGTGCGCCACCACCACGTCGGTGGGCAACACATAGCCCAGCTGGCGCGACTCCAGCGCACTGGTGCCGACCTTGGCCATGGCCGCGGCCGTGAAGCCTTCGGTCAAGAAGGGCAAGAGGTCTTTGCCGCTGGAGGCTTGCGCGCTCTCAGCCGCGCGGCGGGCGATGTAGGTCAGGCCACCGGCACCGGGGATCAAGCCCACGCCCACCTCGACCAAACCGATGTAGCTCTCCATGTGCACCACGCGTCGGGCGCAGTGCACCGCCATTTCGCAGCCACCACCCAAGGCCATGCCACGGATCGCACTGATCACCGGCACTTGGGCGTAACGCAAGCGCAAAAAGGTTTGTTGCATGAAGCCTTCGGCGTCTTCCACCGCCGACACGCCCACGGCCATGAAGGCCGGCAGCATGGCTTGCAAATCGGCGCCCACACTGAAGGGCTCGTCGCCCGACCAAATCACCAAGCCTTCGTAAGACTGCTCGGCCAAGTCGACCGCGGCCATCAGGCCCTCACACACCTCCATGCTGATGGTGTGCATCTTCGTGGTGATGCTGGCGATCAACACGCCTTTCAAAGCCGGCTCATCGGACGTCCACACGCGCAAAGCGCCGTTGTCCATGACCGTGGTGCCAGATTGCTCGAAGCGCGGACCGGCCTCACCCAACAACAATTCGGGGAAGAGCTGTCGCTCGTGCACCGGCAAACGGCGGCGCGGCTCGAAGCGACCTGCGCTGGGGTTCCAAGAACCCTGTGCGGTGTGCACGCCACCGGCCTCGGCGACCGGACCTTTGAAGACCCAGTCGGGCAGCGGGGTTTTGCACAAGGCTTTACCGGCGTCGATGTCCTCTTGCACCATCTTGGCCACGGTGAGCCAACCGGCTTCTTGCCAGAGCTCAAACGGGCCTTGTTTCATGCCAAAGCCCCAACGCATGGCCAGGTCCACGTCGCGCGCGGTCTCGGCGATCGAGGCCAAGTGCACCGCGGCGTAGTGGAAACCGTTGCGCAAAATCGCCCACAGGAACTGGCCTTGTGGGCCTTCGCTGTTGCGCAGCAACTGCAAGCGCTCGGCCGCGGGCTTTTTGAGCATGCGACCATAAACCTCGTCGGCTTTTTCACCGCCAGGCACATAGTCTTGGCTGTCCATGTCAAAGCGCAGGATGTCGCGGCCCACCTTCTTGTAAAAACCGGCCTTGGTTTTTTGACCCAAGTGGCCTTTTTCGATCAAGGTCTTGAGCACCTCGGGGGTGCCGAAGCTGTCGTAGAAAGGATCGGTCTTGGCGCTGAGCGTGTCTTGCAAGGTCTTGATGACGTGGGCCATGGTGTCCAGGCCCACCACGTCGGCGGTGCGGAAGGTGCCGCTGGAGGCGCGGCCCAAACGCTTGCCGGTCAGATCGTCCACCACGTCGTAACTCAAACCAAAACGCTCGACCTCGTGCATGGTGCTGAGCATGCCCACCACACCGATGCGGTTGGCCACGAAGTTGGGCGTGTCTTTGGCGCGCACCACCCCCTTGCCCAGCGTGCTGGTCACAAAGGCCTCGATCTGGTCGAGCATGGTCGGTGCGCTCGCGGGTGTGGCGATCAACTCCACCAAGTTCATGTAGCGCGGTGGGTTGAAAAAGTGGATGCCACAGAAGCGGGTGCGCAAGGCCTCGGGCAAGGCGTCGCTGAGTGCGGTGATCGACAGGCCCGAGGTGTTGGACGCCAGCAAAGTGTTCGCACCCACGTGCGGCGCGATCTTGGCGTAGAGGTCGCGCTTCCAATCCATGCGCTCGGCAATCGCCTCGATGATGAGGTCGCAATCTTTGAGCTGCGCCAAGTCGTCTTCGTAGTTCGCTGGCACGATGCGATCGGCGTCGCTGCTCACGCCCAAAGGCGAGGGCTTCATCTTGCGCAGGTTCTCCACCGCGCGCAGGACGATGCCGTTTTTCGGCCCTTCTTTGGCGGGCAA
>JBFZCK010000008.1:0-2713 GCA_041307965.1 Burkholderiales bacterium
ACGCGCACCGCGCACAAGTCGATTGCCACGCGCTCTTGCAGGTGCTCACCGCCACGCTCAAAGACAGCCCCAAAACGCGTTTGCTGCACCTGATGGAAGGCAGCGCCCAGTCGCGCTACAAGCTGCGCGCCACAGGCGCTCCGTTCGAAGCCAAAGACAGCCTCAAGGCGCGCGGCTACCGTTGGGACGCCGATGGCCGTGTGTGGTGGTGCTCATTGAGCGACGACGCGGCCTTGGACGCCGAAGCCGATTGGCTCAAAGCCAACGTCTACTTCCGCGGTGCCCGCGTCCAGCTCGAAAAACTCAACAGCCGGGTGCAGTTTTCCCTGCGCCCAGGCGAAGTGAGCGTTCGCGAGTTGTGAGCCAGTCTGGGATAATGGCGGGTTGCGCGCGCGGCCGTCGGCCCGAGGCGTTTGTTTGATGAGGTGATTTTTCCATGGCTCAATACGTTTTTTCGATGAACCGCGTCAGCAAGACGGTGCCGCCCAAGCGCCAGATCTTGAAGAACGTGTCCCTGTCTTTCTTCCCTGGCGCCAAGATCGGCGTGCTGGGCCTCAACGGTTCGGGCAAGTCGACCTTGCTCAAAATCATGGCCGGTGTGGACAAAGAAATCGACGGCGAAGCCACACCCATGCCCGGCATCAAGATCGGCTACCTGCCGCAAGAGCCACAACTCGACCCCGACCAAACCGTGCGCCAATCCGTGGAGCAGGGCATTGGTGGCGCCTTGGCCGCGCAGCAGCGACTCGACGAGGTCTACGCCGCTTACGCCGAAGAAGGTGCCGACTTTGACGCCCTCGCCGCCGAACAAGCCGAGTTGGAGGCCATCATTTCTTCCAGCGGTTCGGAGAATTCCGACCTGCAGTTGGAGCTGGCCGCCGACGCGCTGAACCTGCCCGCCTGGGATGCGCTGGTGAAGAACCTCTCCGGTGGTGAAAAGCGCCGCGTGGCGCTGTGCCGCCTGTTGCTCTCCAAGCCCGACATGCTCTTGCTCGACGAACCGACCAACCACTTGGACGCCGAGTCGGTCCATTGGCTCGAGCAGTTCTTGCAGCGTTTCTCGGGCACCGTGGTGGCCATCACCCACGATCGCTATTTCTTGGACAACGCCGCCGAATGGATCTTGGAACTCGACCGTGGCCACGGCATTCCATGGAAAGGCAATTACTCCGATTGGCTGGAGCAAAAAGAAGCCCGTTTGGCTCAGGAGCAAAAGAGCGAAGACGCTCGCTCCAAAGCCATGAAGGAAGAATTGAAGTGGGTGCGCAGCAACGTCAAAGGCCGCCAAGCCAAGAGCAAGGCCCGCATGTCGCGCTTCGAAGAGTTGAGCGACGTCGAATACCAAAAGCGCAACGAGACCAACGAGATCTTCATTCCCGTGGCCGAGCGCTTGGGTGCGCAGGTCATTGAATTTGAGAACGTCTCCAAGAGCTTTGGCGACCGCTTGCTCATGGACAAGCTCAGCTTCAAGCTGCCCGCCGGTGCCATCTGCGGCATCATTGGCCCCAACGGCGCGGGCAAGTCCACGTTGTTCCGCATGATCCAAGGTGTTGAGACGCCCGACAGCGGCAGCATCACCGTGGGTCAAACCGCCAAGCTGGCTTTTGTGGACCAAAGCCGCGAAAGCTTGGAGGGCGACAAGACCGTGTGGGAAGACGTCTCCGGCGGCTTGGACAACATCACCGTGGGCAAGTTCGTGATGCCCAGCCGCGCCTACATTGGCCGCTTCAACTTCAAAGGCAACGACCAGCAAAAGCTGGTGAAAAACCTCTCCGGTGGTGAGCGCGGCCGTTTGCACTTGGCCAAGACCTTGGCCCAAGGCGGCAACGTTTTGATGCTCGACGAACCCTCGAACGACTTGGACGTCGAAACCCTGCGCGCCTTGGAAGAGGCCTTGCTGGAATTCGCCGGCAGCGCCATGGTGATCTCGCACGATCGCTGGTTCCTCGACCGCATCTGCACACACATCCTCGCGTACGAAGGCGACAGCCAGTGGTACTTCTACGACGGCAACTTCACCGAGTACGAGGCCGACAAGGTCAAGCGCTTGGGCGAAGAAGGTGCACGTCCGAAGCGTGCGCGCTTCAAGAGCCTGAAGTAAACCCCATGGCCAACACCGTTCGATTCCAGCGCGTGATCCGCGCCCCGGCCGAGCGCATTTACCGTGCGTTCATCGACCCCGATGCCATGTGCAAGTGGTTGCCGCCGCACGGCTTCACGGGCCGTGTGCACGAAATGGATGCGCGGGTCGGTGGTGGGTACCGCATGTCGTTCACGCAGCTGAGCAACGGCCAAACGCACAGCTTTGGCGGGCGCTACCTGGACTTGGTGCCGGGTGAACTCATTCGCAACACCGACCGCTTCGACGACGAGGGCTTGCCCGGCGAGATGATCACCACCGTGCGCTTGAGCACGGTGAGCGTGGGCACCGAAGTCCAGATCGAACAAGCGGGTATTCCAGACGCCATTCCCACCGAGATGTGCCACTTGGGCTGGCAAGATTCTTTGACGCTCTTGGCCTTGTTGGTTGAGGCCGAGCCACAGGGTTGAGTCAGTGGCCACTTTGACCGACGCCGTTCGCGCCTCAGCCCAAGGCAGCGTGCTGTGTTGGCTGGCCACGGTGGACGCCGAGGGTCAGCCCAACGTGTCGCCCAAAGAGGTTTGGGCCATCGCCGATGATCAACACGTGGTGGTGGCCCACATCGCATCGCCC
>JBFZCK010000009.1:0-3587 GCA_041307965.1 Burkholderiales bacterium
GTGTCTGCCGTCTTGGGTGTGTTGGCCGCCCTGCTGTTGGTGGTCTTGTTGATCGCTTCGGTGTTGCGCGCTTGGCGCTACCCCGAGGCTTTGCTGGAAGACCTCAAACACCCCGTGCGCCACGCCTTTGTGGCCGCCGCACCCGTGAGCACCATGTTGGTGGCCACGGTGGGCATTGCGCTGATGGGCGTGTCGCCGCTGTGGGAAACCCTGTGGTGGGTCGGCTCGGTGGCGCAATTGGTGGCGACTTGGTGGGTGTTGGGCCGTTGGTTGGCGCCGGTGGCCGCGCCCGCACCGGGCACGCCCCCTGCGGTCATGTGGCCTTCCATCACCCCCGTGTTGTTCATCCCTGTGGTGGGCAACGTGGTGGCCCCTTTGGCCGGCGTGGCCTTGGGCCATGAGGTGTGGTCGGTCATGCAGTTGGCCATTGGTGTGTTTTTCTGGCCGGTGGTGATGGCGCTGTTGGTGGCGCGTCGCGTGGGCCACAGCCCCTTGCCCGACCGCATCTTGCCCTCGTGGTTCATCAGCTTGGCGCCGCCTTCGGTCATCGGTTTGTCGCTGATGCAATTTGAGGCGCCCTTGCTGTGGGTGCAGGCGGTTTGGGGCGTGGGCGCTTTTGTGCTGGCTTGGCTCTTGCCTTTGTTCAAACGCATCGTGGCCCAGCCCTTTGCCGTGCCGTTCTGGGCCTTGTCTTTCCCCATCGCGGCGTTCACGTCGCTGACCTTGCGTTTGGCAGAAGCCATGACGGGCCAAGCCGGCGGTGCGCTGATGCAGGGCTTGGCGGTGGCGCTTCTCGCGGTCACTTCGGTGCTGCTGTTGTGGCTGAGCCTGTCCACCGTGCGCGGCTTGCGCAACGGCAGCCTGCTCGCCCCCGAAATCCACCCCACGCCCTGAGCCATGGACGTCTTTGGCGTTGACGCCTCGGCTTGGCTGCTGTTGGTGTTGGCGGCGTTTGCCGCGGGCGTGCTCAACGCGGTGGCCGGGGGTGGCAGTTTCCTGACCTTCCCCGCCTTGGTGTTCACCGGCGTGCCGCCCATCGTGGCCAACGCGACCAGCGCCTTGGCCGTGAGTCCCGGTTACGCGGGCAGCACCTTGGGTTTCAAAACCGAGTTGCAGGCTTTGCCCCGTCGGCGTTTGCAGCGCGAAATGGCCATCAGCGCGCTGGGCGGTGTGCTGGGGGCTTTGCTGCTCTTGGTCACGCCCGCCTCGGTGTTCGTGGGGCTGGTGCCGGCCCTCTTGTTGTTCGCCACGCTGCTGTTCGCCATCGGCCCTCGCTTGGCGGCGCGTTCGGCGGCGGGTCAAACGCCCATCGACAGCCCTTGGCGCGAACCGGGACTGTTGGCCGTGGCCATTTACGGCGGCTACTTCAACGGGGGCTTGGGCATTTTGCTCATGGCGCTCTACACGCTCACCGGTGAGGGGCGCATCCACACCGTCAACGCCCTGAAGAACCTCAACTCTTTGGTCTTGTCGCTGTTGTCGGTGGTGGCTTTTGTGTTGGCTGGGGCCATCGCGTGGCCACAAGGCTTGGCCATGATGGTGGCCGCAACCGCGGGGGGCTGTTGGGGCGCCCGTTGGTCCAAGCGCGTGCCGGTGTTGTGGGTGCGCCGCGGCGTGATCGCCACGGGCTTGGTGATGAGCGCGGTGTTTTTTGTCCGCGCCATCGGCTAAAAGCCGCGGGGGCTTTCAGCGAGCGTTCATCACGCTGCCCATCTTGCGCTGATCGCGGGCCAGCGATTCGCGGATCGACATGCGGCGGAAGAACACCGTGACGACGCTGCTGCTGATCACGATGAACAGCGAATACAGCACAGGAATCAACAGCACGTCTTGTTGCATCGCACCGCTGATGCTCAGGGTCACGATCAACACCGCCATGGGACCGTTTTGAATGCCGGTTTCCAATGCGATGGTGCGGCTGCGGTTGGGGTCTTGTTTGAAGCCCCGGGCCAGGAAGTAGCCCAAGGTCATGCCGAACAAGCCCAGACCGATGGCGCTGAAATACACCTGCCAAGGGGTGGAGGCCAAGAGCATGTGGTTGCGCGGAATCCACGTGACGACCAAGAACAAAATCACCGCGACGCCCATGAGGCCGCCGAGCAGTTCCAGCGTCGCGCCGATGTTGGGGTTGAGCTTGCGGGTCACCATGCCCAGGATCGTGGGCACCAGCAAGACCAACAAGACCTGCGCCACGTTGCTGGTGGGGATTTTGAATTCACTGCCCAGACCCGCTGCGTTGGAATAAAACTCCAACAAGGCCGGCACCATCACCAAGGCCACCAAAGTGGACACGCTGGTCATCATGATCGACAAGGCCAGCACGGCCTTGCTGAAGTAGGTGAAGATGTTCGAGGTGGTGCCACCGGGCATACACGCCATCAGGATCAGGCCCAAGGTCCAGCCGGGCGACAAGCCCAGTGCCATGGCCAAGGAAAAGCCCAGGAAAGGCATGATCAGGTATTGGCTCAGCAAACCCACGAGCACGCCTTTGGGTTTGCGAAAGGCGATCAAAAAGTCGCGCCACGTGAGCGAAGCGCCCATGCCCAGCATGATGATCATCATCATGGCGCCCAAGAGTTTGGTTTCGAATTCGGTGATCATGGATCAGCTCCGTGTGGTTTGGGCGGCGGCTTGCGCCTTGAGGTCTTTGCGCAGCACTTTGCCCACCGGGCTCTTGGGCAATTCGTCGCGAACCTCGACTTGCTTGGGCACCTTGTAGCTGGTGAGTTGCTGTTTGCAGTGGGCAATGACGCTGGCCACGTCAACCGAATCACCGTGTTCGGGGTTGGGCACCACGTAGGCGCGAACCGCCTCACCGGTGGTGGCATCGGGCACACCAATGACCGCCACTTCGAGCACCGCGTCCATTTGTGCGATGACCTCTTCGACCTCGTTGGGGTAGACGTTGAAGCCCGAGACCAAGACCATGTCCTTTTTGCGGTCGACGATTTTGAAGAAGCCGTCGGGCGACATCACCGCGATGTCACCGGTGGCGAACCAACCGTCTTTCATCACGAGCGCGGTCTCCGCCGGGTTGTTCCAGTAGCCCGACATGACCTGTGGGCCACGCACCCAGATCTCGCCGGGTTGGCCCACGGGCGCGTCTTGCCCATCGTCTTGAACCAAGCGCACGTCGGTGCCGGGCGAGGGCACACCGATGCTGCCCAAGCGCACATCACCGCTCAGCGGGTTGAAGCTCACCACGGGCGAGGTTTCGGTCAGGCCATAACCTTCGGCGATGGGGGTTTGGGTGACTTCGCGCCAGCGCTCGGCCACGGCATCGTGCAAGGCCGTGCCGCCGGCGATGGACGCTTTGAGGTGTTTGGGCGGGTAGGCCACGAACCACTCTTCGTTGAGCAAGCCGTTGTAGAGCGTGTTGACACCGGTGAACCAAGTGATGGGGTAGTTCTCCACCGCGCGCTGCAGGTTTTGCACCGGGCGTGGGCTGGGCACCAAGATGTTGCGCCCGCCGAGCGTCAAGAAGCCCAGCAAGTTGGCCGTGAACGCGAAGATGTGGTACAGCGGCAAGGCCGTGAGCACACACTCTTCGTCTTCTTTCATGAAGGAGCCGCCCATGGCCAACATCT
>JBFZCK010000010.1:0-7699 GCA_041307965.1 Burkholderiales bacterium
GGCCCGCGCCACGGCGCACCTGATCGCCGACGTGCTCGACAACCCGCACGACGAAGCCAACATCGCGGCCGTGCGCGCCAAGGTCCACGCGCTCACCAGCCGTTTCCCAGTTTACGGTTGAGCCCTGCACGCCATGGCCATCAGCACCTTCGACCTCTTCAAGATCGGTATCGGGCCGAGCAGCTCGCACACCGTGGGCCCCATGAAAGCGGCGGCCCTGTTCGTGAACGCCTTGCTGGCCGAGCCCGCTGCGGCGCAGGTCAGTCGCGTGCGATGCGACCTCTACGGCTCGCTGGGCGCCACCGGCAAAGGCCACGGCAGCCACAAAGCGGTGATGCTCGGCTTGCAAGGCGAGATGCCCGACCAAGTGGACGTGGCCACCATCGCCCCGAGTTTGGCCCGCATCCGCGAGTCCAAGCGCCTCGAGTTGGGCGGGCGACACGGGGTGGCTTTTGATGAGGCCCAAGACCTGGTGTTCCATCGGCGCGAAACCTTGCCTTTCCATTCCAACGCCATGAAGCTGCAGGCCTTCGACGCGCAAGACACGCTGCTGCTCAGCAAGACCTACTACTCCGTGGGCGGCGGCTTTGTGGTGGACCACGACGCCCAAGGCCAGCCCCAGTTGGTCCAAGACCCGACACCCTTGGCTTACCCCTTCAAGAGCGGCGACGAGCTCTTGAAGCAGTGCCGCGAGCACGGTTTGACCGTGGCGCAGTTGATGTGGGCCAACGAACAAGCGTGGCGCAGCCCCGAAGAGATCCGCTCGGGTTTGTTGCGCATTTGGTCGGTGATGCAGGCCTGTATCCAGCGCGGCATCGAGACCGACGGCGTACTCGAAGGCGGCATGAAGGTGCGTCGCCGAGCGGCCGAGCTTTACCGCAACCTGTCGCAAGCGCCCGAAGCGGGCTTGCGCGACCAGCTCACCATCATGGACTGGGTCAACCTGTACGCGATGGCGGTCAACGAAGAAAACGCCGCGGGCGGTCAAGTCGTGACCGCGCCCACCAACGGTGCGGCGGGCATCGTGCCGGCCGTGCTGCAGTACTACGTGCGCTTTTGCCCCGGGGCCAACGACCAGGGTGTGATCGACTTTTTGTTGACGGCCGCTGCCATCGGTATTCTGTACAAAGAAAACGCCAGCATCTCGGGTGCCGAGGTCGGCTGCCAAGGTGAAGTGGGCGTGGCTTGCTCCATGGCCGCAGGGGCTTTGGCCGCGGTCAAAGGGGGAACGGTCGAACAGGTGGAAAATGCGGCTGAGATCGGCATGGAACACAACCTGGGCTTGACCTGTGACCCCGTGGGGGGCTTGGTGCAAATTCCTTGCATCGAGCGCAACGCGATGGGCTCGATCAAGGCCATCAACGCCGCTCGCATGGCTTTGCGCGGCGACGGCAAGCACCACGTGAGCTTGGACAAGGTGATCAAGACCATGCGCGAAACCGGGGCGGACATGAAGATTAAATACAAAGAGACCTCGCGGGGCGGTTTGGCCGTCAACGTGGTCGAGTGCTGAGAGGATTCAACAGATGCAACACTTTTCTATCTGGTCATTGCTGCGCAACAGCATGTCTTATCACGAGGGTTGGGAACGCCAGTGGCGCTCGCCCGAGCCCAAGCGCGAATACGACGCGGTCGTGATCGGGGCCGGTGGCCACGGTTTGGCCACGGCGTATTACATGGCCAAAGAGCACGGCATGCGCAACATCGCCGTGGTTGAGCGGGGCTGGCTCGGCGGCGGTAACACCGCGCGCAACACCACCATCGTGCGCTCGAACTACCTGTGGGACGAGGCCACGGCTTTGTACGAAAAAGCCATGGGCTTGTGGGAAGGTTTGTCGCAAGACCTCAACTACAACGTCATGTTCAGCCAGCGCGGCGTCATGAACTTGGGCCACACGCTGCAAGACATGCGCGACATCGAGCGCCGCGTCAACGCCAACCGCCTCAACGGTGTGGACGCCGAGGTGGTCACGCCCGAACAAATCAAGGAGATGATCCCCTTCATCAACTTGAACACCCGCTACCCCGTGCTCGGCGCTTCTTTGCAGCGCCGCGCGGGTGTGGCGCGTCACGATGCGGTGGCTTGGGGCTTCGCCCGCGCCGCCGACGCCTTGGGTGTGGACATCATCCAAAACTGCGAGGTCACCGGCATTCGCCGCGAGGGTGGCGAGGTCACCGGCGTGGACACCGCGCGCGGCTTCATCAAAACCAAAAAGGTGGCGATCGTGGCAGCGGGTCACTCCAGCGTGGTGGCCAGCATGGCCGGCATCCGCTTGCCCATCGAGAGCCACCCGCTGCAGGCCTTGGTGTCCGAGCCACTCAAGCCCATCTTCCCCAACGTGGTCATGAGCAACGCCATCCACGCCTACATCAGCCAGTCCGACAAGGGCGACTTGGTGATCGGCGCGGGCATCGACGCCTACAACGGCTACGGTCAGCGCGGCAGTTTCCAAACCATCGAACACACCTTACAAGCCATCGTGGAGATGTTCCCCATCTTCTCGCGCGTGCGCATGAACCGCCAGTGGGGCGGCATCGTGGACGTCTCGCCCGACGCCTGCCCCATCATCGGATTGACCCCGGTCAAAGGCCTCTACATCAACTGTGGTTGGGGCACCGGCGGCTTCAAAGCCACGCCCGGTTCGGGTTGGGTCATGGCCCACACCGTGGCCCAAGACCGCCCGCACGCGCTCAACGCGGCGTTCTCGCTGGACCGATTCCACACGGGTCATTTGATCGACGAACACGGCGCCGCAGCCGTGGCGCACTGATCCACACCCAGCCCATTTCGACAGGACCATCGCATGCTCATCATTGAATGCCCTCATTGCGGCAAACGCGCCGAAACCGAATTCAGCTTTGGTGGGGAGGGCGGCATCGCCCGCCCCTTGGAGACCGAAAAATTGACCGATGAGCAATGGGGCGACTACGTCTTCATGCGCAAAAACCCCAAGGGCTTGCACCACGAGCAATGGAACCACGCCGCTGGCTGCCGCCGCTGGTTCAACGCTTTGCGCGACACGGTGAGCTACCGCATCGTGGCGGTGTGGAAAGTGGGCGAGGCGCCACCGCCCGAAGCACAAGCGTGGATGGACAAGCAAGCCCAGGGAGTTCAGGCATGAGCCGATCAGCACAACGTTTGGCACAGGGCGGACGCATCGACCGCAGCCAACGCATTTCATTCCAGTTCAACGGCAAAACCTACGAAGGCTTTGCGGGCGACACCTTGGCCTCGGCGGTGTTGGCGCAAGGCGTGCGCATGGTCGCGCGCAGTTGGAAATACCACCGCCCTCGCGGCATCTTGAGCGCGGGGGTGGAAGAACCCAACGCTTTGGTGCAGTTGTTCGATGGCGCCCGCACGGTGCCCAACGCCCGCATGACCGAGGTGCCTTTGGTGCAAGGCTTGAGTGCACGCCCGATCCACGCCGAGCCCAGCATCGACTTCGACTGGCGCGCGGTCAACAACTGGTTCTCGCGTTTCTTGCCCGCGGGTTTTTATTACAAAACCTTCATGGCTTCGCAAAAGGCGTGGCACTTCTTTGAACACCACATCCGCAAGGCCAGCGGCTTGGGTGAGTCGCCGACCGAGAACGATCCCGACCGCTACGAACGCCGCTTCGAGTACTGCGACGTGCTCATCGTGGGTGGCGGCCTGACCGGCTTGAGTGCGGCCTTGGCCGCGGCAAAGAGCGGCGCGCGTGTGGTGCTGGCCGACGAACAAAACGAAATGGGCGGCTGGCTGCTCTCCAGCGACACGACCATCAACGACGTCTCGGCGTCGGCTTGGCTCAAGGAGACGTTGGCGACCTTGCGCGCCATGCCCGAGGTGCGCTTGTTGCCGCGCACCACCGCGTTTGGTTACCAAGACCACAACCTCGTGACCTTGGCCGAGCGCTGCACCGATCACCTCGCCCCCGGCACGGTGGCGACCCACGCACCACGCGAGCGCCTGTGGAAGGTGCGCGCCCAACAGGTGGTTTTGGCCACCGGTGCGATTGAGCGCCCCTTGGTGTTCTCCAACAACGACCTGCCTGGCGTCATGCTGGCCAGCGCCGTGACCACTTACATCCGCCGTTACGCGGTGCTGCCCGGCCAACGCGCCGTGGTCTTCACCAACAACGACATGGCCTACGACGCCGCGCTCGCTTTGCACCAAGCCGGTGCTCAAGTGCAGGTGATCGATGCGCGCTCACAACCCGTGGGCGACCTGAGCGCGCGTGCGCGTGCTTTGGGCATTTCGGTGTTGACGGGCCACGTGGTCGTGCAAGCCAATGGCCGCACGTCGGTCGATTCGCTGCAGGTCCATCCGCTCTTGGGCGAAGGCCAATTGGGCCCCGCCCTACCAGCCGTGGCGTGCGACCTGTTGGCTGTCTCGGGCGGCTTGAGCCCGGTCATTCACCTGTTCTGCCAATCGAGCGGCAAAGCCGTGTGGCAAGAGCAGCGCGCCTGTTTTGTGCCCGGTGTGTCGGTGCAGGCCGAGCGTTCGGCCGGTGCGTGCCGCGAGCCCATGAACTTGGCGTCGTGTGCCACCGAGGGCTGGCAAGCCGGTGCCCAAGCGGCACAGCTCGCCGGTTTTGCCGCGCCCAGCGGTGCCGCCCCTCAACTCAAGGCCATCGACATCGGCAACCTGCTGCCCTTGTGGGAAGTGCCCCACCCCGCCGGGACCAGCCGCGCACCCAAGAAGTTCGTGGACTTCCAAAACGATGTGGCCGCCAGCGACATCCATTTGGCGGTGCGCGAAGGTTTTGAGTCGATCGAGCACGTCAAGCGTTACACCGCCATGGGCTTTGGCACCGACCAAGGCAAAACCAGCAACATCAACGGCATGGGCATCGCCGCGCAGTTGATGAACAAGACCATCCCGCAAGTCGGCACCACGACCTTCCGCCCCAACTACACCCCGGTCACCTTCGGTTTGTTGGCCGGTGGCGAGTTGGGCGATTTGTTCGACCCGATCCGCACCACCGCCATCCACGACTGGCACGCCCAACACGGCGCGCTGTTTGAAGACGTCGGCCAGTGGAAGCGCCCTTGGTACTACCCCCAGAACGGCGAAGACCTGCACGCCGCGGTGCGCCGCGAATGCTTGGCCGTGCGCCAATCGGTCGGCACCTTGGACGCCTCGACCTTGGGCAAGATCGACATCCAAGGCCCCGACGCCACGGTCTTGCTCAACTGGATGTACACCAACGCCTGGAGCAAGCTCGACGTGGGCAAGTGCCGTTACGGCCTGATGCTCGACGAAAACGGCATGGTGTTCGACGACGGTGTGACCGTGCGCTTGGGCGAGAACCACTACCTGATGCACACCACCTCGGGCGGTGCAGCCCGTGTGTTGACTTGGTTGGAGCGTTGGTTGCAAACCGAGTGGCCCCACCTCAAGGTCTACCTCACCAGCGTGACCGACCACTGGGCCACCACCGTGGTCGCCGGCCCGAAAGCGCGCGCCGTGCTCGAGAAAATTTGCAGCGACGTGAACTTCGAAGAAGCCGCCTTCCCCTTCATGACCTACCGCGAAGGCACGGTCGCGGGCGTGGGTGCGCGCATCATGCGCATCAGCTTCTCGGGTGAACTCAGCTACGAAGTCAACGTCCCGGCCAGCCAAGGCTTGGCGGTGTGGGAGGCCATTCAGGCCGCCGGTGCCGAGTTCGGCATCACCCCGTACGGCACCGAGAGCATGCACGTGTTGCGCGCCGAGAAGGGCTACATCATCGTGGGTCAAGACACCGACGGCTCCATGTCGCCGGTGGATTTGGGGCTCGGCGGTATGGTGGCCAAGACCAAGGACTTCTTGGGCAAACGCTCGCTCAGCCGCAGCGACACCATCCGCACCGACCGCAAACAACTCGTGGGCCTGCTCACCACCGACCCGCAACTCGTCTTGCCCGAAGGCTCGCAGATCACCGACACCGCGTTTGCGGGGCAGACGCCGCACCCCATGCTCGGCCACGTCACCTCCAGCTACATGAGCCCCATCTTGGGCCATTCCATCGCCATGGCGGTGGTCAAGGGCGGACACCACCGCATGGGCGAGACCGTGATCGTTCCCCTGATGGATGGTCGCAACGTCAGCGCCACCATCTGCAGCCCCGTTTTCTTCGACCCAACATCGGAGCGTCAGCATGCTTGAGAACCTGAGCCGCAAGGCCCACCAAATGCCACCGTCCTTTGTGGTGCCATCGGCGCAGCCCCTGCTGAGCCGCCAAACCAGCGTGGGCGTGTTGAACCTGCGCGGTAACCCCAACGACCCCGCCTTTGTGTCGGCGCTGCAGCAGACCTTGGGCATGTCGCTGCCCGTGGCTGCGTGCACCACCATCGCCAAGGGCGACGTGCGCAGCGTTTGGGCGGGCCCCGACGAGTGGCTGCTGATCACCCCCGCGGGACAGGAACACGCGCTCGCCGAGCGTTTGCGCCAAGCCCTGAGCGGCCAGCACCACGCCATCACCGATGTCAGCAGCGGCCTGTTTTTGGTCGACCTGCAAGGCCCCCAAGCGCGCGACACCTTGGCCCAAGGTTGCCCGATGGACTTCCACGCCCGTGCCTTCCCCATCGGGCGTGCCGTCGGCACGCATTTCTACAAAGTCGGCTTGACGCTGTGGCTCAGCGCCGAGCCCGACCGCTTCCAGATGCTGGTGCGCCGCAGCTTCATTGACCACTTCTGGCAACTCATCGACCACGCCAGCGTGGGCAGCGGCCGCGCGGCGGTTTAAACCCGCCAGATCGCGTCAGCTTGGACGAGGGGCAAGCCCTGCGGTGCGGGGCTGCTCAGTGACACAATCGCTCCCATGAAACTCAGCTTTTGTTGCACCAACACGCCACCCGAACCGTGGCTGCAAGGCCTGCGCGCGGCCTTGCCCGGCGCCGACGTGTCCGTCTGGCAACCCGGTGATGAGCCGGCCGATGTGGCCGTGGTGTGGATGCCGCCCCAAGCGTTTTGGGATGCCCAGCCGCGTGTGCGCGCCATCTTCAACATCGGCGCGGGCGTGGATGCGCTCATGGCGCAGCGTTTGCCCGCGGGTGCGCGCATCGTGCGCTTGGACGACGCGGGCATGGGTGTGCAAATGGCCGAATACGTGTGCCACGCCGTCATCGGCTATTTCCGCGAATGGGCGGCCATCGACCACGACATCCGCGCCGGCATTTGGCAAGCACGCGAGCCCGAGCCGCGCACCGCTTGGCCGGTGGGCGTCATGGGCTTGGGTGTGTTGGGCGAACGCGTGGCGCGCGCTGTGCAAACCTTTGAATTCCCGGTCAACGGTTGGAGCCGCAGCCCCAAGGCGATTGAGGGCGTGCGCGGCTTTGTGGGCCCTGAGGCTTTCCACGATTTCTTGGCCCACACGCGCGTCTTGGTCAACCTCTTGCCCCTGACCCCCGAGACCGAAAACATCCTCAACCGCGACACGCTCTCGCGCTTGCGCCCCGGCGCGTTCGTGATCAACGTGGCGCGTGGGCGCCACTTGGTGGACGAAGACCTCTTGGCCATGCTGGCCAGCGGCCACGTGGCCGGCGCCACCTTGGATGTGTGCCGCACCGAGCCGCTGCCCATCGAGCACCCCTTCTGGCGCCACCCGCAGATCCGCCTCACCCCCCACACCTCGGCGCGCACCTTGGTGGCCGACACCATCGCCCAAATCGCCCACAAAGTCGCGGCGGTGGAGCGTGGCGAGCCGGTGCGCGGTGAGGTCGATGCGCAGCGCGG
>JBFZCK010000011.1:0-2974 GCA_041307965.1 Burkholderiales bacterium
CCGAACAAATCCCCTTCGATCAGGGGCACGCCGTGGAACTCGGCCCGCAGCGCGTCTTGAAACGTGCGCAAGGCCGATGAGCCACCGGTGAGGTAGATCGCGTCGAGCGAGGCGTCGGTCAAGCCCGCGGCTTGCACACACTCGCGCGCACAAGCCACGGTGCGGGCGAGCAAGTCGCGCAGCTGGGTGTGCACATCGGCCATGCCCATCGGGGCCTGCAAGTCGCGCTCAATCACCGACAGGTCGATGTGGGTATCGGCTTGGTTCACCGAGCAGCGGATCTTGGCCTGCTCGACCTCGTGGGCCATGAGGTGGCCGTGGCGCTCGGTCAAGACGCGCATCAAGCGTTCGTGCAACAGCGGGTCGCTGTAGTTGCTGCGCAAGGTCTTGGCGTGGGCGATGGCGCGCGGTTGGTATTGCCAATGGATCAGGTGCCAAGTGGCCAAATCGAAGAACACGCGGCTGGGCACTTCGCGTTGTTCGGGGCCGATGTGTTTGTGGCCCAGCAAGGGCATGACCTGCGAGAGGCTGAGCTGGCGGTCGTAATCGGTGCCGCCGATGTGCACCCCGGTGGTGGCCAAGATGTCGCTGTTGCGCTCGGCGCGCCGCATGCGATCGGGGCCCAAACGCACCACGGTGAAGTCCGAGGTGCCGCCGCCCAAGTCCACCACCAAGACCGTGCTCTCCTGCGTCAAGCGCTGCTCGTGGTCCAAGGCCGCGGCGATGGGCTCGAGCTGGAAGGACACGTCTTCAAAACCCACGGCGTGGGCGACATCGCGCAGCGACGCCTCGGCTTGGGCGTCGCGCTGCGCGTCCTCATCGACAAAATGCACCGGCCGCCCCATCACCACCCGCGTCGGCGCAAAGCCCAAGCGGTGCGCGGCGCGTTCGCGCAAGGTGTTCAAAAAGGTGGCGATGATGTCCTGAAAGCTGATCGCGTGGTGCCCGATTTGGGTGGTCTCGAGCAAGAGCGGGCTGCCCAAGAGGCTTTTGAGCGAACGCATCAAACGGCCTTCGGTGCCGGCCAAATACTGGGCAATCGCATCGCGCCCAAAGTGGGTCGTGTGGTTCTCCAAGTTGAAGAACACGGCGGTGGGCATGGCCAAAGCGTCGCCCTCCAAGGCGATCTGCTGCGCAGGCCCTTGCGGGCCCAACCACGCCACGGCGGAGTTGGACGTACCGAAATCGATGCCGAGCGTGCCGGAGGAAGAAAGCGTCATGGAAACAAGAAAGGAAAGCGGGCGGCCAAGCGCCCCAAAGACACACCAAGGTGCGAGGGACCGGGGATTGTGCCACTGCTCGGGTTTCACAGGCTGGTGCCGTGTGTGAGTCGCCCCATCCAGGAACATTGCCTTTTGAAGATTCAGCCGCGATGATGGCGGCACCCCAACTCAACGACCCGCGCCAGAGACCAGATGACCGCCACGGAAGACACCAACCCGATCGACACCGCGACGCGGGCTTTTATCGATGCGACCCATGCCGCCTACCCACCCGACACCGCCACCTTGACGGTGGCGCAGCAGCGTGCGGTGTACGACGCCATGTGCCGGGTGTTTTTTCAGGGCTACCCGCCAGGGGTCCACTCACAAGACGTGACGGTGGCGGGTGTGCCCTGCCGCGTGTACCCCGGTGCAACGCCCGTGGTGATTTACCTGCACGGCGGCGGCTTTGTGGTGGGTGGGCTGGAGAGCCACGACGATGTGTGCGCCGAGATCCGCCACCGCAGCGGGCTCACGGTGGTGGCGGTGGATTACCGCTTGTCACCAGAGCACCTGCACCCCGCGGCCTTTGACGATGCTTGCGCGGTGATCCGCCATTGGGGCTCCCAGGGTCCGGTGGTGCTGGTGGGCGACTCGGCCGGGGCCAACCTGGCCGCCGCTGCCGCCCATGCGCTGCGCAGGTCTGGCGTGCCGCTGCTCGGGCAGGTGTTGATTTACCCCGACCTGGGCGGCGATGTGAACCAAGGCAGCTACGTGAAGCATGCCCATGCCCCGCTGCTGAGCCGCGACGACGTTCTCTACTACCAAAACATCCGCCACGGCGGACCATCGCCGGCGCACGACGCCACCGTCCACCCGCTGCGGGATCGCGACTTCACGGGCTTGCCGCCGACGTTGACGATCGGCGCACAGTGCGACCCCTTGGCCGATGACGCGCGCGACTATGCGGCGCAAATTCGCGCGGCGGGCGGCCGTGCGCATGGGGTCGAAGAAGCCGGGCTGGTGCATGGTTTTCTGCGTGCCCGCACGTCGGTACCGCGAGCCGCGGCCAGTTTCACCCGGATCGTTGAAACCATCACCGCCATGGCCGCAGGCCGCTGGCCTTTTGAAGGAGATACGCCATGAACGCCCCTGCCCCGAACCTCTCTCCCGCTCTGTCGCATTGGACCGAGCGCGTGGGGCTTGCACGGCAGCATCCACCGCGCGCTGCAAACCGGCCAACCGCTGCGGGTGCTGCCGGACGCCATTGCTGAGAAAACCGCCCAAGAGTGGGAGGCCTACCCTGGCTACGCTCAATGAAACACAGATGAGGGTTTGATCACCCCACTGCTTTGGGGTTTGACGAAGCGTTTGCTGACCGTGCCGCGGCAGACCTCGAGCCGCACCTTCATTTGGCGTCTTGTGATCGCACATTGGCGCGATCCGATGGCGACACCCGTTGGGCTTTGCCCCACCATCACTCCATTCACAAACCCTTAACGAACGGAGTTTTTCATGACCCACACATCCACCACACGCCCAGTGGCGCTCGTCACAGGCGCATCGTCCGGCATGGGCAAAGAGACCGCCAAACAGCTGTTAGAGGAAGGCTTGGTCGTTTACGTCGCAGCCCGTCGCTTGGCTCAAATGGAAGACCTGCGAGCCCTAGGCGCGATACCGCTGCAGATGGACATTTCGGTGGACGCCGACATCGTGGCGGCGGTTCAAACCATCGAGGCCGCTCATGGCGGCATCGACGTGTTGGTCAACAA
>JBFZCK010000012.1:0-3286 GCA_041307965.1 Burkholderiales bacterium
CACGGTACTTGGCGCACACCGCCATGTCTTGCTCCAAGCGGTCGTTGCTCTTGTGCACGATTTGGTTGATGGCGAACGGCGCGGCAGGACGATCGGGGTGGGCGCGGTTGTGAGCGGCCAAGCCTTCGGTGATCTCGGCCAACCAATCGTCGAGCTGCGAAGCGGGTCGCGCGTTGAGTGCGGGCATGGAGCCCACCACACCGGCCACACACTGCGCGATCACCATCTTCGGGTTGCTGATGATGAACATGGGCGAAGCGATCACCGGAAACGGCACTCGCTGCAAAACGGGGGGCAAAGCGCGTGTCATGGGGTTTCCAAGCGGATTAAAAAGCGTCCAGGGCCATGGCGTTGATCGCCTGCGACCCGTGAACGATGGCGTCGCGCACACCCGGTGCGCGACTCAAGAGGTGGTCGGCGTAAAACCGGGCGGTGTTGAGTTTGGCGGCCATGAAGGCGGCGTCTTGCGCTTGGGCTTCGGGTGTGAGCGCCACCAAGGCCGAGCGGCCCAATTGCCAGCCGGCCATCAGGTTGCCGGCCAACATCAAGTAGGGCACGCTGCCCGCAAACGCCGCGTTGGGCTGGCTGCGCGCATGGCTGGCGATGAAGTCCACCGCCTCCAAAAACGCTTCGCGGGCGGCCTTCAAACGACGCCCCATGGCTTGGGCATCGGCGTTCGAAGAGGCCAACAACTTCGCTTCGGTTTTTGCGATCTGCGCCGCGATGGCTTTGGCGGTGACGCCGCCGTCGCGCGCGGTTTTGCGGCCCACCAAGTCGTTGGCCTGAATGGCGGTGGTGCCTTCGTAAATCGTCAGGATTTTGGCGTCGCGGTAGTACTGCGCCGCACCGGTTTCCTCAATAAAGCCCATGCCGCCGTGCACCTGAACGCCCAAGCTGGTGACTTCCAAACTCATCTCGGTGCTGTAGCCCTTGACCAGCGGCACCAAGAATTCGTAGAAGGCTTGGTTTTGCGCACGCGCATCGGCATCGGGGTGGTGGTGGGCCGCGTCATAAGCGGCCGCGGCCACCGACGCCATGGCTCGGCAACCCTCGGTGGCCGCGCGCATGGTCATGAGCATGCGCTTGACGTCGGGGTGGTGGATGATGGGGCCGGCCGCGGGCAAGCTGCCGTCGACCGGGCGGCTTTGCACACGGTCCCAGGCGTAGCGCACCGCTTTTTGGTAAGCGCGCTCAGAGATCGCGATGCCTTGCACACCCACCGCGTAACGCGCTGCGTTCATCATGATGAACATGTATTCCAAGCCACGGTTTTCTTGGCCCACCAAATAGCCCACAGCACCGCCGTGGTCGCCGTACTGCAGCACAGCGGTCGGGCTGGCCTTGATGCCCATCTTGTGTTCGATGGACACACAGTGCACGTCGTTGCGCTCGCCCAAGCTACCGTCGGCCTTGACCATGAATTTGGGCACCACAAACAAGCTGATGCCTTTGACGCCTTCGGGCGCACCCACCACGCGCGCCAACACCAAATGCACGATGTTGTCGGCCATGTCGTGCTCACCGTAGGTGATGTAGATCTTGGTGCCGAAAATTTTGTAGGTACCGTCGCCCTGAGGCTCAGCGCGGGTTCGCACCGCCGCCAAATCCGAGCCGGCTTGCGGCTCGGTCAGGTTCATGGTGCCGGTCCACTCGCCACTGACCAGCTTTTCCAGGTAAGTCGCTTTGAGCTCGTCGCTGGCCGCCGTCAACAGGGCTTCAATCGCACCGTCGGTGAGCAAGGGACACAAGGCAAAACTCATGTTCGCCGAGTTGATCATCTCGATGCAAGCCGAGCCAATGGTCTTGGGCAGGCCTTGGCCGCCAAATTCTTCGGGGTGTTGCAAACCCTGCCACCCACCTTCGGTGTACTGGCGGTAAGCGGCCTTGAACCCGGGCGTGGTGCTCACCTGACCGTCTTTGAAAAAGGAAGGGTTTTTATCCCCTTCCCAATTCAAGGGAGCCATCACCGACTCGTTGAGCTTGGCGCACTCCTCGAGCACGGCCTGCGCCGTGTCCAGCCCCGCCTCCGACCACACGGGCCATTGGGTGAGTTGCTCCAGTCCAGCGATGTGCTCCATATTGAAGAGCATGTCTTTGATCGGGGCGGTGTAGCTCATGCAAGGTCTCCGAGCGGCGAGATGGGATCAAAGGGCTTGGGTCAAGGCCGGCACGGCTTCGAACAAATCGGCCTCTAGGCCAAAGTCGGCCACGCTGAAGATCGGCGCTTCGGGGTCTTTGTTGATCGCCACGATGACCTTGCTGTCCTTCATGCCGGCCAAGTGTTGGATGGCGCCGCTGATGCCGCAGGCCACGTACAACTGAGGCGCCACGATCTTGCCGGTCTGGCCGACTTGCCAATCGTTGGGGGCGTAGCCCGCATCCACGGCGGCACGGCTCGCGCCCATCGCAGCACCGAGTTTGTCGGCCAAGGGGGTCATGATCTCGGTGAATTTCTCAGCACTGCCCAAGGCTCGGCCACCCGAGACGATGATCTTGGCCGAGGTCAGTTCGGGTCGGTCGTTCTTGGCGATTTCGCTGCCCATGAAGGTGCTCAAGCCACTGTCGGCCACCGCTTGGACCGCGCTGACCGCGGCTGCGCCGCCGGTGGCGGGTGCGGGATCAAAACCGGTGGTGCGCACGGTGATGACGCGTTGGGCATCGCGGCTTTGAACGGTCGCCATGGCGTTGCCGGCGTAGATGGGGCGCTCAAACGTGTCGGCACTCACCACTTGGGTGATGTCGGAGATTTGCGCCACGTCCAAGAGCGCGGCCACGCGGGGCGCGGCATTTTTGCCCTCGGGGGTTGAGGCAAACAGGATGTGGCTGTAGGCCGGGGCCAAGGCCACCACTTGGGCGGCGATGTTTTCGGCCAAGCCGTGGGCCAAGGCAGCGCCATCGGCGTGCAGCACTTGGGCCACACCCGCGACTTGGGCGGCGGCGGCAGCAGCAGCGGCGGCGTTGTGGCCGGCCACCAGCACGTGCACATCACCCCCGCACTTCAAGGCGGCGCTGATGGTGTTGAGCGTGGCGGGCTTGAGGCTCGCGTGGTCGTGTTCGGCAATAACAAGTACGGTCATGATCAGATCACCTTTGCAACGTTTTTCAATTTGTCCACGAGGCTGGCCACGTCGGCCACTTTGATGCCAGCACCGCGCTGTGGCGGCTCGGTCACCTTCACGGTGGTGAGTCGGGGCGTGACGTCCACACCCAAAGACTCGGGCGTGACGGTCTCGAGCGGCTTTTTCTTGGCCTTCATGATGTTGGGCAAGGTCACGTAGCGCGGCTC
>JBFZCK010000013.1:0-5878 GCA_041307965.1 Burkholderiales bacterium
TCTTTGGGTGCACGCGCATTGGCGGCAACGACTTCGGCTTTGATGGATTGGGCAATCATCGGGTTTCCTTCGGTTAACAGGCGTTCGCCGCAGCCCCATGCCGCAACGAACGTGATTCACCAACCCAAGTGGGCTGGCAACCCGCCATTATAACCACCAACGATGCCCGGGAACCGTTTGACCATTGGGAGAAACCGCCCCACTCCCGCCACAGCCAACCCAAATCCCAGTAATGGCCTCCACTTATGGGTATTTATTTACCAAATTTGGTAAAAATAGCGCCATATGAAATTAAATAAAATTATTTACTGGCTGGCGCTGGGGTGCTGGGTCACCCCTTCCCTGCACGCTGAGCCGGCTGTTGAGGCCGTCTGGCATTGCACGCGAACCGCCGTGAGTGACAGCACGCCCAAACACGACAAACTCGACAATGGCACAGATGCTTGGGGGAACAACACGATTCAAGTCACCCTGAACGACCTGATCGCTGTGTATTCGGGCTACCCCCTTCGCATTGAGGGAAAACCTTTGTTTGCGTGTTTTATGCCGGGTGACGAAGCCTTGTCACTCGACGCATTGGATTCGATGGGCTTCAACGCGTCGGCCCTTCAAATATTGGCACGACGCAGCGCCATCGTTCAACGGCAACTGGAAATCGTGACCAGCGAGGCTCAAATGCTCCTGTGCATGGAGCGCAACGCACCGGCTTTTGGTTATTTACCCGGACCGGTGGTCAACACATCGGTGGCCCCATGCTTTTAAAACACCTGACCCTGACCTTGATGGTGTGCTCAGGCTTGCCGGCCTTGGCGCAACTCGATCCGGCACCCCAGCACGATTGGGCGGACAACGTGGTGGGCAGCCATATTTTTGTGGTGGGTTTGGACGGCTGGGCCATCCACACGTCCGAAGACAACGACACCTCGGACAACATGAACGGCTTGTCCCGACTTCAGCTGGCCAACAGCTATCCCGTCAAACCGTACCGAGACGTGGCGGCTTGGATGCGCTTTGAGGGGGCGCTGCGCTTCGGCGACAACACCTTGCTCAACCTGCGCGCTCAAAACCACCAAGTCGACGGTTCACGCATCGACGAGGCCGCACTCGACCACAGCGTGGGCGCCTTTGGGGTGCGCGTGGGCGTGGTGGACCCGCGCATCAGTTGGTGTCGCACCTACGACATCGACTCGCCTTGGGTCCGCGAAAACAACGCTTTTTGCACCATCAAGCCGAATAACTTTGCGCGAAGCTCAGCACCGGGTGTCCAACTGTATGGCCATCACATTTTGGGTGGCTACAGCCTTCAAGGCCTGATCGGCACCTACCATCCCAGCGCCTTTGGCTTTGCCGAAGAAGAGTCGCCGACGTTCAACCTGATCGACGGAATGCACACCGAATCCCACACCAAACTCGGCGGTGCGCTCAGTGCCAGCCATTTGAGGAGCGGGACGGAAATTCGCTTGGGCTTCATGGAGGGCGACTACAGGGCCGAAAAAACCCAGGGTGCCGCACAAACCCGAACCGTAGACGCCAGCGTGTTGTTTGCGGGGGTAAATTGGTACATCGATCGCCAATGGGCCTTGCGCACCACGCATTTCACTTACGGCGGCACTTACGAGCGCATCACACCCGAACGCCTGGACCGCCGTGACCAACGGGACTACCGCGCCGGCACCTACGAAGTGAACTACCAAGCCTCCGCCAAGGACATCCTGGCGCTGGCCTACTTTGAGTACAACTTGGACATCAGCGGCTTCATGCTCACGAGCCAGCCACCGCACCGCGTGCAAGTGCTCGACGGTTATCCCCGGTTCAACAACCGCACGTGGTCGGTCGCTTGGCGACGCGACTGGACCAAGCACCTCTTCACCGCCTTGCAGTTTTCCCACGCGGACGTTCGCCAAAGCGAGAGCATCGACGAACTAACGCGCCAACGCTCTTCGAACGGACGGGCCGTGGGGTTGCGCCTGGGTTACCGCCTGTGATCAGGGCCGGCGCATCTCGCAGCGGTGGGGCATCTCGGCCTGGGCGGGCGTGAGCTGGCGAATGACCCGAAAACCATAGCCCGAACCTTCCACATCAAACGGCACACCAGGCGCGCCCATGCGGTCCATCACCGCCACGGATAGCGGTTGTTGGAACTGGTGGTCGCCCGCGCGCATGCGACCGGTGTGGCCCGCCAGACTGACCTCGGCCTGCGACAAGGCTTGGGCGATGGCTTGGGCATTCAAGGTGGTCGAGCCGTCTTTGGGGGCTGAGCGGGTCAAGGCCTGTGCCAAGGCCTCGATCATCAGCTGCATGCGCAGGTGCACATAGTCGTCGGCCGGGTTGGGGAAGCGCTGGCGAAAGTCTTTGTAGAAAGCCTGCGAGGCCGCGCCCTTGACGTTGGGAAACCAATCCGCCACCGCCACCACTTGGCCAATGCCCGCATCGCCCACGGCCGCTGGCGCACCCAAGGCGTTGCCGTAAAAGGTATAGAAGCGGCCGTTGAATCCCACTTCGCGAGCGGCTTTGATGAGCAGCGTCAGGTCGTTGCCCCAGTTGCCGGTCAGCACCGCTTGCGCGCCGCTGGCCTTGATTTTGGTGGCGTAGGGCAGAAAATCTTTGACGCGGGCCATGGGGTGCAGCTCATCACCCACGATCTTCACGTCGGGGCGCTGGGCCGCGAATTGGCGCCGGGCCTCGGCCAACACGGCGTGGCCAAAGCTGTAGTCCTGACCGATCAGGTACACGCTCTTCAAGGCCTTGTCCTCGCGAATCACCCCCATCAGGGCGCTCATGCGCATGTCGGCGTGGGCATCAAAGCGGAAGTGCCAAAAACTGCATTTCTCGTTGGTCAAAGCGGGCTCGACCGCCGAGTAGTTCAAGAACAGGGCTTGGCGCGCAGGGTCGCGCTCGTTGTGTTTGTTGATGGCGTCGATCAGCCCCGCCGCCACCGCCGAGCTGTTGCCTTGCATCACGATGCGCACATCGCGGTCCACGGCGTTGCGAAACGCGGTGATGGCCTCTTCCGTTTGACCTTTGCTGTCCATGCGCTCGATCACCAAGGGACGCGCACCGCCAGGCCAAGCCACACCCCCTCGGGCATTGACCCGTTCGGTGGCCCACACCAGGTTGCGAAACACCGCCTCACCCGTGTTGGCAATCGGGCCGGACAAGCCTTCGATCAAGGCCAACCGAATCGGCTCGCCCTTGGGCGGCGCCACGCGGGTCGGGGTTTGGGCCTTGGCCGAGAGGGCCACCAAAATCAGGGCCGCGACGGCGGCCAGCCAATGTGTTTTCATGTGGGGTCTTCGCTGGTTCAAGCCGCCAAAGCCGACAAAGGCCAGCGCGGCAACACGTCAAATGCATCGGCACTTCGCGCCGCTTCGCCCAGCCCCGCTTGCAGCCGCATGCCTGCAGCCAAAGCGATCATGGCGCCGTTGTCGGTGCACAAATGCAACTCGGGATAATGCACGCGAACGCGGGCGCGCTCACACGCGGCGTTGAGCTGTTCGCGCAGGGGCCGGTTGGCGCCCACACCACCGGCCACCACCAAGCGCGTCAGGCCCGTGGCACGCAACGCGGCCATCGACTTTTTCACCAAAATGTCCACGATCGCCGCCTCGGCGCTGGCGGCCACATCGGCTTTTTCTGTGGCACTCAAGGGATCGGCCATGTGGGTGGTTGCCGGGCCATCGGGGTGGGCATGGGCGAGTTTTTTGACCTGCGTGAGCACCGCGGTTTTGAGGCCAGCAAAGGAAAAATCCAAATCGCCGCTGTGCAACAAAGGGCGCGGAAACGCGAACGCATCGGCACGCCCCGATCGCGCCAAGGCCGACAAAGCCGGACCGCCGGGGTAACCCAAACCGAGCAATTTGGCCGACTTGTCAAAAGCCTCGCCCGCCGCGTCGTCGATGGTCTCGCCCAAGAGTTCGTAGCGCCCCACCCCATCGACGCGCATGAGCTGGGTGTGGCCCCCCGAGACGAGCAAAGCCACAAAAGGAAACTGAGGCGGGTCGGCGCTCAAAAAAGGCGACAGCAAGTGACCTTCCAAATGGTGAACGCCCAGCACCGGCTTGTTCAAAGCAAAGCCCAAAGCACAGGCCACACCCGAACCCACCAACAAAGCCCCCGCCAAACCCGGCCCTCGCGTGTGCGCCACCCAGTCGATGGCGCTCAAAGACAAACCGGCTTGCGCCATGACCTCATCGGTCAAGGGCAACACGCGGCGGATGTGGTCGCGGCTGGCCAACTCGGGCACCACGCCGCCAAAGGCTTGGTGCATCTCGATTTGGCTGTGCAAGGCGTGCCCGAGCAGACGCGGCGTGCCCGTGCCACTGGCATCGACCAAGGCCACGCCCGTTTCGTCACAAGAGGATTCAATGCCTAGGATCAACATGGGGCGTCAGTGTAAACGCCACCACCGTGTCAATACCGATATCCCCAGCGCATGCCCCAAGCGTGACCTTTGGAACGCGAGGACGGGCGGCTGTCGAAGTACTCGTGGGATTGCTTGACTTGCATGACTTGGGCCGCCAAAAACATGTCCTTGGAAACATCGCGCCGCCAACCCGCATACACGCCCCAGTGGTTCAAACGGAAAAACGGATCCCTCTCAACGGTCTGCCCGTTGGTGCTAAAAGTGTCACTGGCCCGCATGGTGAAGGCCGACGCCCCTAAGGCCAACTGGTCGCGCTCATCCCATCGGTAGAGCCACTCCCATGCGTGGGAGTCGCGCCGCTCCGGTACACTCAAAACCTCTACAGGCCCACGTACGGCATTCGCCGCCAAGGTGAAATGACGATCGGCAAAAAAACGGGTGAATACATACCTCGTTTGGTGTCGACGACCCCAGTGTTGGGTCGCTCCGATGTACAACAAATCAGCGCTTTGCTCGACAGGCCCCGTCACCATCGGGTCCTTGGCCGCCTGATCGCTGTGCAGCCAACTCAGCCGCAATTCGTTGGCGTTCAGGGTGTTGAGCCAACTCAAAGAAACGCCTGCTTTTTGGTTGTGTGTCACCTGCATGGTGGGGCTGGTGAAGAAATTGGAAAACTCATCCTTGTCGTAGCGAAAAACCATGGGGTCGTAGGCTCCGACCACCGCGCTCAACACATGCTGTTGGGTACGGTGTTGGGAAATCACCTGTACACCCGGCGCCCCAGCCACACCATCTTTGATGTGAGAGAAGGAACAAAAAGAGTCCGGCTCCCGCATCCACGGCGAATCGACGTCGTAGGTGCGGCACCAGGTGGTTTTGTAGTCCAGCACCCCCACCCGCGCGCCCAGCGCCAGCGTGGGCTGCCAAGTCAAAGCCAGCTCATCAAACACCGCAGCAAAATTTTGATCGGCTCGGAACTTCACGCTGCCGCTGACATGGGCGTCCCACTCGGCTTCAGCTTGCCAACGCAACCAGGGCGACAAGGGTTGAAAGGTGTGCTGGGTGGCCGCATTGGGCAACATCAACCAAGTGTTGTCCTGAACGCCTTGAGCCGGCAAAGTGTCTTGCTCAACCGAGGGGTGCAAAGACCAAGCATCTGCCCCCACCATCAATTGGCTTCGCGTTTGTGCAAGCGCAGCTGTGAGCCCACAGGCCAACAACAGCCCAGCAGCACGGCTGAGAAGTCTCATGGTTTGCGCCAAGGTGGGCGCACCATTGATGAGCTCAATGGAATTCATGTTTGGCTCAATCCTGTTGATTTTTAATATTTTAGTATTTGACTGTTACTTTTACCACGCCGTGGCCGAACGTACACTCAGACCCCATGAACACATGGGACGCAGTGGTGATCGGCGCAGGCGCCGCGGGTTTGTTTTGTGCCGGCGTCGCTGGCCAACGGGGTTTGCGCGTCTTGGTGCTGGACCACAGCCCCAAAGTGGCCGAAAAAATCCGCAT
>JBFZCK010000014.1:0-3935 GCA_041307965.1 Burkholderiales bacterium
CAACACGAGGCGCTGCGCCAATTGGCCGACTTTGTGATCGAGCACTTTTATCCGCACTGCCGCGCAAGTGAGGGCAACCCCTATGCCGCTTTGTTGGCCGCGGTGACCGAGCGCACCGCCGACCTGATGGCGCATTGGCAAGTACTGGGCTTTTGCCATGGCGTGATGAACACCGACAACATGAGCATCTTGGGCCTGACCATCGACTACGGACCTTTCCAGTTCATGGACGAACACGACCCCGGCCACATCTGCAACCACAGCGACCAGCAAGGCCGCTATGCCTTTGACCAACAGGTGCGTGTGGCGAACTGGAACCTGTTTTGTTTGGGCCAAGCGCTGCTGCCTTTGATGGACAGCACCGAGCCGGCCCTGTCCGCCTTGGCACCGTATGCCGCACGACAAGCCCACACCGAGCAGCGCCTCATGACCCAAAAACTCGGCTGGCTGGGGCAAGAAGACGGCGACGCCGCCATCATCGCCGCCTTGTTCGCCCTATTGGCGCAGCAGTCGGTGGACCACACGGCGTTTTTCTGGCGTTTGGCCGACGCCCTGCGTGGCGACAGCCAGGGCGTGCGCGACCTGTTCGTGCAGCCCCAAGCCTGGGATGCCTGGGCCCACGGTTGGCGCGAGCGCGCCCAGCGACACAGCCAGACACTGGACACCGCTCACGCCCAAATGCGCCGACACAACCCCGCGGTGGTGCTGCGCAACCACTTGGGCCAACAGGCCATCGAGCGCGCCGAACGCGGCGATTGGTCCGAGGTGCACCGCTTACAAAAGGCCTTGGCAAGCCCCTTTGAGGTGTTGCCGGGCTGTGAAGACTTGGTCGACGTGGCGCCCGACTGGGCGTCCACCATCGCCATCAGCTGCTCATCTTGAAACCAAGGCCACGACATGACCACACCCAACCCACGCTTTCCCATCGAAAAAACCGAAGCGCAATGGCGAGAGCACTTGGCGCAAACCGGGGCCGAGCCTCTGGCCTTTGAGGTCACGCGACACGCCCTCACCGAGCGCCCGCGCACCGGCGCACTCGACCAACACTGGGACGCGGGCCATTACCACTGCGTGTGCTGCGACCAGCACCTGTTTGACTCCGACGCCAAGTTCGACGCCGGTTGCGGCTGGCCCAGCTTCTTCCAAGCCCAGCCCGGTGCCATCCTGGACGTGACCGACCACAGCCACGGGATGCGCCGCACCGAATCGGTGTGCAGCCAATGCGGCGCCCATTTGGGCCACGTGTTCGAAGACGGCCCTGCGCCCACCGGCTTGCGTTACTGCATGAATTCGGCGTCGCTGCGCTGGCGCGCCTAAAAAGCCACGGCCAACGCGAGATAATCCCCCCATGCGCTTTCTCATCGACTTCTTCCCCATCGTTCTGTTCGTCGTGGCTTACAAGCTCGGGGACATCTACACCGCCACCGCCGTATTGATGGGGGCCACCATCGTGCAAAGCGCCCTGCTCTACGCCATGGAGCGCAAGCTCCAAACCATGCAAAAGGTCACCTTGGTCTTGGTGCTGGTCTTTGGTGCGCTCACGCTGTATCTGCAAGACGAGCGCTTCATCAAATGGAAACCCACCGTCTTGTACGCGGGCATGGCATTGGCATTGGCCTTGGCGCTGTGGGTCTGGAAGAAAAACGTGTTGCACATGCTTTTGGGCAGCCAACTCAAGATGGCGCAATCCGTGTGGTCCAAACTGACCGTGGCTTGGATCGGTTACTTTGTTTTTATGTCGGCCATCAACGGTTATGTGGCGCTGTACTACTCCACCGAAGATTGGGTGAACTTCAAGATCTGGGGCTACGTGTTCCCGGTGGTCTTTATCTTGGGTCAAGGCCTGTACATCGCCCGACACATCCAGTCCGACGACCCACCCCAAGGCTCGGCATGAACCCGTTGGACATCACGGCCGAGGCCATTGAAGCCCAGCTGCAGCGCGATTTGTCGCCGACCGAACTCTGGGTGATCGATGAGAGCGCCGATCACGCCGGCCACGCCGGAACCCAAGGCGCGGTCGGTGGCACGCACTTCCGTGTGCGCCTGGCTTCGCCCCGTTTCGCAGGTGTGAGCCGCGTGGCCCAACACCGCCTTGTGTATGATTCGCTGCGGGCTTTTACCGACGCGGGTTTGCACGCCTTGGCCATCGAAGTCTTGCCCACCGCACACCCCTGACACCCCCTTAAAACCTCTCGCACTTTGTTCTTTTCGAGGATCCCCATGAAACCCGTTTTGTCTTTGCTCAGCGCCGCCGTGTTGTTGTCCGTGAGCACCTGGGCTTCGGCCCAAAACTTGGCCATCGTCAATGGCAAACCCGTGCCGAGCAGCCGCGCCACCGCCTTGATTCAGCAGCTGGAGCGCTCGGGGCGCCCCGTGGACGAGTCCATGTTGGGTCAGGTCAAGGACGAGGTCATCATGCGCGAGATCTTCATGCAAGAAGCGATCAAGCGCGGCGTGGCCAAGTCCAGCAACTACAAAGAACAGATGGAGCTGACCCGCCAGTCCATCCTCATCCGCGAGTTGTTCAATGATTACCAAGCCAAAAACCCCGTCACCGATGCCGAAATGAAGGCCGAATACGACCAGTACGTGGCAGCCAACGCCGGCCAAGAGTACCGTGCCCGCCACATCTTGGTGGCCGACGAAGCCAAAGCCAAGGCCTTGATCGCTTCGATCAAAGCCGGCGCCAAGTTTGAAGCCGTCGCCACCCAAGAGTCCATGGACAAAGGCTCAGGCGCCAACGGTGGTGACTTGGATTGGGCCTCGGCCACCACCTTTGTGGCCGAGTTCTCTGACGCCATGGTCAAACTCACCAAGGGCGCCATGACGGCGGCCCCCGTGCAGTCCCAATTCGGGTGGCACATCATCCGCTTGGACGACGTTCGCCAAGCCGCTTTGCCATCGTTTGACGAGGTCAAAGCCGAGTTGGGCCAGCAAATGCAGCAACAGCGTTTGACCGCGTTCCAAGCCGAATTGCGTGCCAAAGCCAAAATCCAATAAAGCCCGGCGCTGCGCGCCATGGTTTGATCAAAGACGGCCCCTTGAGGGCCGTTTTTATTGGATTCATTCTGTTTGTTCACCGATGTCTTTGATCAAATATTGAAATTCTCTGCCGGTTGTTCGACAATCCAAGCCATGAACAACACCCGAGACGGCATCGACTGGTCACGCGCCCAAGCCTTTGCCCAAGCCGAGCGCGGGGCCTACGCCCGCGCCAACCCGCTATCGGCCGCACTGGCCGAACGCGCCAACCAACACCTGCTCTTTGGTGTGCCGCTGCATTGGATGCGCGACTGGGGCACGCCGTTTGCCCTGCACGTGGCGCAGGCCAGCGGTGCACAAGTGACCGATGTGGACGGCCACCGCCGCGTGGACTTTTGTCTGGGCGACACCGGGGCCATGTTTGGCCACTCACCCGAGCCGGTCGCCCGCGCCTTGGCGCACCAGGCCACTCGAGGCTTCACCACCATGCTCGCCAGCGAAGACGCCGCCGTGGTCGGCGAACAATTGGCGCAGCGCTTTGGTTTGCCGTTTTGGCAATTCGCCATGAGCGCCACCGACGCCAACCGCTACACCGTGCGTTGGATCCGCGCCGCCACCGGCCGCAGCAAGATCCTCGTCTTCAACGGCTGCTACCACGGCACCATCGAAGACGTGTTTGTGGATCTGGTGGACGGCCAGCCGGTGCAGCGCAACAGCTTGCTCGGGCAGGTGCACGACCTGACCGAACACACGGTGGTGGTGGAATTCAACGACTTGGCCGCGCTCGACGCGGCGCTCGCCTCGGGCGACGTGGCCTGTGTGCTGGCCGAGCCGGTCATGACCAACATCGGCATGGTGCTCCCCGCACCCGGCTTTTGGGAGCAGGCGCAACAGATCATCCGCCGCCACGGCACGCTGTTGGTGATGGACGAAACCCACACCATCAGCAC
>JBFZCK010000015.1:0-4430 GCA_041307965.1 Burkholderiales bacterium
AAGCCAAGGCCAGGAACAGCGGCAAGGCAAACAGCATGCGGTACATGATGAGCGTGACCGCGTCCACGCCGTGGCGGTAGGCCAGCTTCACGATGATGGCCTTGCCCGAAAACGCGATCGAACCCGCTGCGGCCAGCAGCAGGCCGCTGAGCAGTTGAGCCGGCGCCTGCGCTGTGGGGGCTGGTGGCACGGCGCTCACTCGCTGGGCGCGAGCAAACGATCGGCGTCGAGCACACGGTAGATGCGCCCGTGTTTGTCCACGGGGTCGATCAGGCCTTCGCGCACAAACGCGCTCAAGGTGCGGCTGACGGTCTCGAGCTTCAAGTCGAGCATGGCGCCCATGTCCTCTCGGGAGAACAAGGTCACCACCGAGGTGTCAAAGCCCGAGCGCATTTTCAAAATCAGCCCCGCCACGCGCTGGCGAGCGTTGCCAAAGTTGAGTTCGGCCAACCAGTCGTCCGCCTCTTTGAGGCTTTGGTGCCACTTGCCCAAGAGCCGCTGGTGCAAGCGCGGCGTTTCGCGGTTCAAGCGTTGGATGACTTGCAGGGGCAAACGACACACCTTGACGGCCGTGAGCGCCACCGCGTCGGAATCGTAGGTGTGGGTCATCAAGGCTTCCAAACCGATCACATCACCCGAGCGCAGCACGCGCACGATGCGCTGGCGACCGTCGGCCGTGTTGCGCACCAGCTTGACCATGCCCGCGCGCAAGGTGAAGAGCGAGGTGGCGGTGTCGCCCGTGTTGGCCAAGGTTTGACCCGCGTCGTATTCCAAGTCATCGATGGGCGCGTGGATGAGCGCAAAGTCCTCTTCTTTGAGGTCGGCGAACAGCACCATGTCGCGGATGCCACAGCTGCGGCAATCCGAGGTGCCGCGCCAAGCGGATTCGGTTTTGATGGGGATCATCATGGACTGACAGGTTTAAAAATACGCAACCATTTCACGGCGGGCAAACCCCATCGCTCTTGAATGACCTCGGCGCGGGCCAAGAGTTCCATTCGGGTGGGCCGACTGGCGGTGCGCTGAGCCAACACGATGGCGTTGCCTTCACGGGTGGGCTTGAAGGCCCAGACCGCGTCGGCCCCAAACGCCGCCACGATGCTCTCGACCGAGCGCTCGTAGCTCGCGTCGCGCCCGAACAGGTTGACCGTCATACAACCCTCGTCGCTCAAGGCCGAGCGGCAGTCGGCGTAAAACGAGGGGCTGTCGAGCACCGGTGCGGCTGCTTCGTGGTCGTACAGATCCACTTGCATGGCGTCGATGCTGCCGGTGTATTCGGCCCGGCGAATGGCCTCGGCCGCGTCGGCGATGACGACCTGCAAACGCGCGGTGTCGGCGGGCAATTTGAACCAGGTGCGGCACACGGCCAAGACCTGTGGGTTGATCTCGATGGCGGTGGTGGCCATGCGCAATTTTTTGAAGCAAAACTTGGTGGCCGCGGCCGAGCCCAAACCCAGTTGCATGGCGCGGCGCTGGGGCACGGTGTCCGGGGCCACGAAGAGCAGCCAACCCATCATGCGCTGAACGTAGTCCAGTTCGATGTCAAACGGGGCATCGAGCAGCATGGAGCCTTGGATCCACTCGGTGCCCAGGTGCAGAAAACGGACCTCCGAGTCTTCGGAGATCGTCACCTCGGGCAAAGCGTCGGTGACAGGGGAGCGTTTGGATCGCGACTGGGCCATGGGTTTTGCTCAAAAGCCCAATTATCCACCTTGGCTCGGCACCCCATTTTTGAGTCTGGGCAAGGCCTGCAGCGCATTGACCGTGGTTTGGCGCTGCACATCCGCCACCGGCAGGCCGCGCAGCTCGGCCAAGACCGCGCCGATGCGGGGCAATTGGCTCGGTCCATTGATGCCTTGGGCTCGCCCCTTTGCCCGCTCGGCCGCCGTGACGTAGAGCCATTGGGGCGGGATGTCGGGGGCGTCGGTTTCCAGCACCAAGGCCGAGAGCGGCAGCGTTTGGGCCAAGTGGCGCAAACGGCGCGCCGCCTCAAAGGTCATGGCACCGCCAAAACCCAGCTTGAAGCCGCGGTCCAAAAAAGCCTGTGCCTGCACATCGCTGCCGTTGAAGGCATGGGCAATGCCGCCCATGACAGGGCATTGGCGCAAGCCTTTGAGCAGCCAGTCGGCGCTGCGGCGCACGTGCAGAATCACCGGCAAGCCGTGGCGTTGGGCGATAGCCAATTGGCCTCGGTAAAAGCGCCATTGGCGCTCGCGCATGGCCTCGGTACACAGCTCGGGCACAAAAAAATCCAAACCGATTTCCCCCACCGCCACCAAACGCGGGTCGTCGCGGCGGGCCAGCAAAGCGGCATCCAAGGCGTCCAGGTCGGCGTCATCGGCCTGGGGCACGAACAGGGGGTGGATGCCCAAGGCATAGGCATCGCCCGCACCATGGGCCAAGGCTCGAACCGCGTCAAAACCCGCCACGTTCACCGAAGGCAACACGCACAGCCCCACCCCCGCGTCCCGAGCGCGTTCGCGCTCGGCGCTCACACCACCGTGAAGTTGGCCCCACTCGGGGGCATCGAGGTGGCAATGGGTATCGATCCATTGCAAGGGGGCCGTGTCGGGCATTACCATCGGGTCCTTTTTTGCGTCACCACATCATGATCCTGTTCCAACGGTTGATCGCCTTGTTCTTGTCCGCCCTGAGCCTCAGTGCCTGCAACGCGCCCCGCTTGAGCAACACCGATTGGGCCCTTCAGTCCATCGATGGCCACACCGTGGTGTCCCACAGTGAAGCCACTTTGTCGTTTTTGCCAGAAGGTCGAATGGCGGGCTCGGCCTCGTGCAACCGCTATTTTGGCCAATTCAAACACACCGAACTGCAACTCCAGCTGAGCGTGGGCGGTGTCACAAAAATGTTCTGCCACAGCGATCATGGCGATGTCATGGCGCAAGAGACCCGCTTCCTACAAGCCCTGTCGGCGGCCCAAGGTGTGGGCTGGGAAGGCGAACAGTTGCTGATTCACTTGACCGACAGCGCCGAGCCCCTGCGCTTCGTGGCCGTCAAGCCTTGACGGCGTCTTCGGTCAGCACGCCCGCGGTCAATCGCAACAGGCGGTCGCAGCGCTGGGCCAGCGCTTCATCGTGCGTCACGACCACAAAGGACGTGCCCTGATCGCGGGCCAATTCCATCATCAAAGCAAAGACCTGCGCGGCCGTGCTGCGGTCCAGGTTGCCGGTGGGTTCATCGGCCAGCACACAGGCCGGCTGCGTCACCAAGGCGCGTGCGATGGCCACGCGTTGGCGCTCGCCACCCGAGAGCTCGGCGGGGCGGTGGTGCAAACGATCGCCCAAACCCACGCGGCGCAGCATGGCTTCGGCACGCTCGGCCGCCTCGGCACGCGCTTGGCGACGGATCCACAGCGGCATGGCCACGTTGTCACGGGCGCTGAACTCGGGCAAGAGGTGGTGAAACTGGTAGACAAAACCCAGGTAGCGGTTGCGCCAATCGCCTTGGGCCGAGGGGCTCAAGCCCGCCAAGTTTTGGCCCTTGAGTTGCACCTGGCCGCTGCTGGGCGCGTCCAAGCCGCCCAAGAGGTGCAGCAAGGTGCTTTTGCCCGAGCCGGAGGCACCCACGATGGCCAAGGTCTGCCCAGCTTCGATGCGCAGGTCCACGCCTTGCAAAACGGTGACGTCCAAGCGGCCTTCGGTGAACCGTTTGGTCAAGCCGTGCGCTTGCAGCACGGCGGGCATGGAGAGATCACTCATAACGCAAAGCCTCCGCGGGGTTGACGCGGCTGGCACGCCAGCTGGGGTAAATGGTGGCAACAAAGGCCAAGACCAAAGCGATCACGGTGATCGGCACGATGTCGGCCTGCTGGGGGTCGCTGGGCATGCGGGTGATGAGGTAAACCTCTTGCGGCAAGAAACTCGCACCCAACAAAGACTCCAGCGCGGGCACCAAGGTGTCGATGTTGAAGGCCACGCCCAAGCCGAGCAAGAGCCCCAAGCCGGTGCCGATCACGCCCACCATGGCGCCCTGCACCACAAAGATGGCCATGATGCTGCGCGGGCTCGCACCCAAGGTGCGCAAGATGGCGATGTCGGCGCTCTTGTCGGTCACCGTCATCACCAAGGTCGAGACCAGGTTGAACGCGGCCACCGCCACGATCAAGGTCAGGATGATGAACATCATGCGTTTTTCCAACTGCACGGCAGCGAACCAGGTGCGGTTCTGGCGCGTCCAGTCGCGCACGAACAGGCCCGCGGGCATGGTGGGCGCCATCTCAAGGGCCACCTCGCGAGAGCGGTGCAGGTCTTGGATCTTGATGCGCACGCCAGTCGGGCCTTCCAAACGGAAGATCTTCATGGCGTCGTCTTGGTGCAGCATGGCCAGGGTCGAGTCGTATTCGAAGTGGCCCGAATCGAAGGTGCCCACCACCGTCATTTGGCGGATGCGCGGCAACACACCGGCCGGGGTCA
>JBFZCK010000016.1:0-2588 GCA_041307965.1 Burkholderiales bacterium
CCATCATGATCGGGGGCGAAGCCGCCGATGTGGCGCGCGCCCTGCCCGCCTTGAGCGCCATGGGTCGACCCACGCACGTGGGCGACCACGGCAGCGGCCAATTGGCCAAGCTGGCCAACCAGATGATCGTGGGCATCACCATCGGCGCGGTGGCCGAGGCCTTGCTCTTGTGTGAAAAAGGTGGGGCCGACCCGGCCAAAGTGAAGGCCGCCATCAGCGGTGGCTTTGCCGACAGCCGGATTTTGCAGGTGCACGGTCAACGCATGGTCGACGGCGACTTTACCAAGCGCGCGGCCATGGCGGTGCAGCTCAAAGACATGCGCAATGCCCTGAGCACGGCGGCTGAGGTGGGGTTTGATGCGCCGATCACGGCGCTCTACGAACAATTGTTTGCCCAAGGCGTGGCCGAGGGTTTGGCCGAACAGGACCACTCGGCCCTGTTCTGCTCATTGGCTCGGCGCAACGGCATGCGCTGACGCGCCGCCGCTGCGCGGCCTGCTGTCAGCGCGGGGTGCGCTTGACGAAGGGGCGTGCGCCAAAGCCTTCAGGGCGACGGGCGTCGCCACCGCGGGGCATGGGGCGGTCGCCACGGGGACGGTCGCTGAAACGGTCCGCACCACCACCGCGTGGGCCGTCGAAACGGTCACCGCCACGGGGCGCTTCAAAACGGTCGCCACCAAAACCGCCGGGGCGGCCCTGACCACGCGGCGCGCCTTCGGGACGATCGCCCCAAACGCGTGGCGCAGCGGGACGGCCTTCGAAGCGGTTCTCCGTGCGATCACCGCCACGGCCTTCGAATCGGCCTTCTGGACGACCTTCAAATCGGGGCTTGTCGCCACCGAAGCGAGGCTTATCGCCACCAAAACGGGGTTTGTCACCACCGAAACGGGGCTTGTCGCCGCCAAAGCGACGCTCACCACCGAAGCGGTCGTCACCACGGCCACCGGGCTTGGCGAAGTGCGCGGGCTGGGGTGGGCGCTGTTGCGGCTCCAAACCCGGCACCGTTTCCACGTTGATGCGTTGGCGCGTGTAGTTTTCGATGTCACCGATCTTGCGGCGGTCGCGCAGCTCGGCGAAGGTCACGGCCAAGCCGGTGCGACCGGCACGGCCCGTGCGGCCAATGCGGTGGGTGTAATCCTCGGCCTTCATCGGCAAGCCGAAGTTGAAAACGTGGGTGATGGTGGGTACGTCGATGCCGCGAGCGGCCACGTCGGTGGCCACCAAGATTTGCACCTGGCCGTTGCGCAAGGCCATCAGGCGGCGGTTGCGCATGCCTTGACTCAAAGCACCGTGCAAAGCCACGGCGGAGAAGCCTTCTTGTTGCAAGTCGTTGGCCAAGCCATCGCACTCGATTTGGGTGCTGGCAAACACAATCGCTTGGTTGATGGTGGTGTCGCGCAACCAGTGGTCCAAAAGCTTGCGCTTGTGGTGTGCGTTGTCGGCCCAGAACAGCACCTGCTTGATGCTGGCGTGTTTTTCTTGTGGGCTGTCGATCTGGATTTTCTGGACGTGCTTGCCGTTGTCGTGCATCACGCGCATGGCCAATTGCTGGATGCGTGGCGCGAACGTGGCGCTGAACATCATGGTCTGGCGGCGGTCGATGGTGAGCTGGTTGACTTCGGCCAAATCGTCGGCAAAGCCGAGGTCGAGCATGCGGTCGGCTTCGTCAACGACCAAGAAACGCACTTGGTCGAGCTTGAGTTGTTGCGAGCGCTGCAAGTCGAGCAAACGGCCGGGCGTGGCGACCACGAGGTTGGCGTTTTGCAGCTTGGCGATTTGCAATTGGTAAGGCATGCCACCGACCACACTGGCGATGCGCAGGCCGCGGCAATGGCGCACCAAGTCGATGGCGTCGTTGGCCACCTGTTGGGCGAGTTCGCGTGTGGGGCACAGGATCAAGGCGCCGGGCGTGGGCGCTTTGAAGTGACGGGGGTTGGTGGGGTCTTTGCGCTTGGGGCGCTTGGGGGCTTCTTCGCCACGGGCCAATGCCTCGGCAACCAAGCGCTCTTGCTCTTCACGCACTTGGCGCTCTTCGTCTTGCTGCTGCTTGAGCAAGGTGTGCAAGACGGGCAACAAGAAGGCGGCGGTTTTGCCGCTACCGGTTTGGCTGGAGACCAGCAAGTCGGCGTAACGCTGTTCGCCGTTGTCGTCCACCATCGCTTTGGGGATGGTGTTCATCTGCACCGCGGTGGGCTGCACAAAGCCCATTTCGGCCACGGCACTGACCAGCTCGGGCGCCAAGCCCAGGAGCTCAAAGCCGTTGGGGCCAGCGGGCACGGCCGGCGCAGCTTCTTCGTCGGTGGCCAAGAGGACCACGGCTTCAGCAGCGTCGGTGATGGGGGTGTTGATCGCCTCGGGGGCGTCGGAAGAAATCAGTTCAGTCATGTTCGATCCTTGGGCGTTTTTAAACGCCACAGTTCGAGCAAAGCAGAACGGGCCAGCGCCCCGCGGGTCAACCGGGGGAGCGGGCATCGGGCCGCTTCGTTCGTGGTTCTATCAAAAACATCAACCACAAACGAAGAACGCAACAGCGCGGGACAAGCCGCAGGCCGGGACGCAGGCCCTATATTGATCTTCGACATCACCAG
>JBFZCK010000017.1:0-7508 GCA_041307965.1 Burkholderiales bacterium
CCGGCGATGTCAAAACCCAAACGGTCGCCCAACACCAAACCCAAATCTTTGGCCAAGCCCGCCTCGATGCTGATCGCACCGGGCTCGTTGTCGATCCAACGGCCCTCGATGACCTCGTTCAAATCGGGCAAGGTGGCGGTGTGTGACAGGTTGAATTCGCGCTCCACCAAACGCGCCACGCGGTCATCGGCATACGACTCGGCGTTGACGGCTTGGTCGTTGATCGTGGCCAAGCGGCCCCGGATCATGGGGTACCAGTCGAACTGGCCCACACCGCCGTCTCGCAAGGCCTGTTGGAAAGATTCACCTTGATCGGGCTGCACATTGATCACGAATCGATTGGGCGCGTCCGGTGGCGTGGCGTTGCGCCAACTGGAAATCAGGTCGGTGCGCAGCAGCACCAACAAAACCAAGGCCAAGAGGCCCACCGACAAGGCGCTGATTTGCACCACCGCGTAAGCAGGACGGGCCGAGAGCTGGCGGGTGGCCAAGACCAAGGCGCGAGGCGCGGTCGACTCGTTCACACTGGCGCGCAGCAGCCGCACCGCGGCATACGCCACACCAGCAAACAGCAACACGGCCACGGCAAAGCCGCCCACCGCAATACCGCCCAAGAGCCAATCGCGACTGGCCACCAGCAGCAGTGCGGCAAATCCGAGCAAGCCCAAACCGATCACGCCCACGGTGGCGGGTTTGATTTGCCCCACTTCGCGGCGGATCACCCGCAAGGGCGGCACCTGTGCGAGTTGCAGCACCGGCGGCAAGCCAAAAGCCAGCATGAGGGTCATGCCCATGCCCATGCCCAAAGCCACCGGTGTCCAACCCGCCGCCGGCAAGTTCACACTGACCAAACCCGAGAGCAAAAACACAAAGGCGTGGTGAACCGCAAAGCCGAGCAACAAACCCAAGCCACTGGCCAACACACCCACCAAGGTGAATTCCAACAGGTAAGCACGGGCCATGGTGGCTTGGGGCACACCCAAGACGCGCAGCATGGCGCAGTCGTCCAAATGGCGCTGGGCAAAGCCGCGCGCGGCAATCGCCACCGCCACCGCGCACAAGAGCGCGGCCAGCAGGGCCACCAAATTCAAAAACTTCTCGGCGCGACCCAGCGTGCGCTGCATTTCTGGGCGACCGCCTTCGAGTGAGTCCAAACGCACGCCGCGCAGCTTTTGCGCCTCCAGGGTTTGTTCGGCCCACGTGGTGAAGCTCGCCACGGCCGCGGGTTCACCCGCCACGGCCAAACGGTAGTTCAAACGGCTGGCGGGTTGCACCAAACCGGTGGCGGGGATGTCGTCTTGGTGAATCATCACCCGTGGGGAAAAACTCATGAAACCCGAACCGCGATCGGGCTCGACCACGATGACCCGGGCCACGCGAAACGGCGCATCGCCCAACCACAGCGACTGGCCCACTTGCACATCCAAGGATGCCAACAAAGATGCGTCGACCCAAGCGGTGCCGCGCTGGGGCACCTCGCGGGTGGGCGCGTCTGCGCCGCCCACGGCATCGGCCACGCGCAGTTGGCCGCGCAAGGGGTAACGGTCATCGACCGATTTGAGCGACACCAATTTGGCCGCGCCGCCGAGCTCGTCGGGTGCGCGCGCCATGGTCGGGAAACTCAGCTGTTGGCTGGTCAACAAGCCCAAGGACTGGGCTTTTTCGATAAAAAGCGGCGGCGTGGCACTGTCGCTGCGCAGCACCGCATCGCCACCGATCAAGGCCTTGGCATCACGCGCCAACCCACCTTGCAAACGGTCGGCAAAAAAGCCCACCGCGCTGAGGGCGGCCACGGCCAAGGCCACCGCCAGGATCAGCAAACGCAGTTCGCCCGCACGGGCATCGCGCCACAAGGCGCGCCAACCCAAACCCCAAAACGACACCGCGACGGCGCCGCTCATTGCGTGCCAAAAATGCGGTCGCCCGCATCACCCAAACCCGGCACGATGTAGCCGTGGTCGTTCAAGCCTTCATCGATCACGGGCGTGAAGATGGGCACATCGGGGTGGTGCTGGTGGAAGTTGGCGATGCCTTCAGGGCAAGCCACCAAACAGCCAAAACGGATCGATTTGGGCTGCGTTTGCTTCAAGCGATCCACCGCCGCCACCGCCGAATTGCCGGTGGCCAGCATGGGGTCGAGCACGATCACGTCGCGCTCAGACATGCCCTGGGGCATCTTGAAGTAGTACTCCACCGCCTGCAGGGTCTTGGGATCTCGGTACAGGCCGATGTGGCCGACACGGGCCGAGGGCACGACTTGCAGCATGCCGTCGAGCAAACCGTTGCCCGCGCGCAAGATGGACGCCAACACGATTTTTTTGCCGTCGATCACGCGCGACTGCATGGTTTGCAGGGGGGTCTCAATGGTGATGGTTTGCATGGGCATGTCGCGGGTGATCTCGTAGGCCATCAACATGCTGACCTCGTTGACCAGCTGGCGAAAACTGTTGGTGCTGGTCTCTTTTTGGCGCAGCAAGGTCAGCTTGTGCTGAATCAAAGGGTGGTCAAGGACGTGGACAAGAGCGCTCATAGGGGCTTTCAAAACAATCAGAGGACAAGGGGTCAACTCACCAGCGCCAGCCGAAGCGACGCAGCAGCACATCGGCCACGAACAAGGGGCCGACCCACAGGTATTGGAGGTCTTCGAAGAAGGACGGTTTCTTGCCTTCGATGTGGTGCCCCACAAATTGGGCCACCCACGCCAAGGCAAAAGCCAACGCGCACACCCACGCTCGGGACTCACCCAAGGGCCACAGCAGCGCCAAGACAGCGGCGGTCCACAGCGCCATGAGGAGGAAGGTGCGCCCAGTCAATCGGGCGTAATAGACCCCACTGGCCAGCAAAAAAACCGCCATCAAAGCCGGATGCACCGACCACAACAGGCCGACCAAACTGGCCATGATGACCGGCACAGCCACGCAGTGAATCGCCTCGTTGCGCGGGTGCTCGTGGCTCAACCGGTAATGGGACAACAGCTCATCGATGCGGCGGGTGTGGATCATGGTCGGGCAAGCGTTTCAAAAGGGGCTCCCCATCATAATCCGCTGCCCAACACGCGACGGATCTCGCGTTCCAAAACCACTTGGGACATGGGTTTTGAGACGTAGCCGTCTGCACCGGCCGCCAAAAACCGCTCGCGGTCCCCCGTCATGGCGTGGGCCGTGACCATCAGCACCGCGGTGCGCCGACCCGTACCCTCCTCACGATCGCGCAGGACGCGCAAGGCGCTCAAGCCGTCCATGACCGGCATCATCACGTCCATCAACACCACGTCAAAGTCCTGTTGCGCCAAGGCCGCCAAGGCTTCCTCACCATCCTTGGCACAGACGCAGTCGCAACCGGTGCGCGCCAACATGATTTCAGCAAGCTTGCGGTTGATCTCGTGGTCTTCCACCAACAAGACCGACAAGCGTCGATGGAACGCCACATCGGGCCGCTCTGGGCTTGCCGCAGTGGGCTGTCCCACATCCGGTGTGGCCAATCGAAGCGGCAACCGAACCTCAAAGACGGCCCCCTGACCGGGTGTGGCGTCGGCCGTGACGTCGCCGCCCATGAGTTGCAGCAAACGCCGCGTGATGGCCAAACCCAAACCCGTGCCACCAAAGGAGCGTGTGACCGAGCCGTCGGCTTGGGTAAACGGGCTGAACAGCGCCTCTTTGCGCGAGGGGTCAAAACCCACCCCGGTGTCGGCGATGCGAATCATCAGCGTCACCACTTGTGGGTTGTCGGTGGTCTCGCACGAAGTGCTCACCCGCACGTGCCCCACATCGGTGAATTTGATGGCGTTGCCGATCAGGTTGGTGAGCACTTGGCGCATGCGCACGGGGTCGAGCAGCACCCAATCGGGCACGGAGGGTTCGGTCTCGACCCAGAGCGCAACGCCCTTGGTGTTGGCGAGTTGCTCCAAAGACCGAGCGGTGTGGCGAATCAGCTGGGCCGGGCTGACCGGCAACCATTCCAGCTCCAGCGCATTCGCTTCGATTTTCGAAAAATCCAAAATCTCGTTGATGATGTGCAAAAGGTGGTTGGCCGAGTCGCGCGCCAACGTCAGGTACTCCTTGTGCAGCCGAGTGTCATCGGTGCCCAAGGCCAACTCGGTCATGCCCAAAATACCATTCATCGGCGTGCGGATCTCGTGGCTCATGTTGGCCAAAAATTCACCGCGCAAGCGGTTGTCTTGCTCGGCCTTGTTTTTGGCCTCCACCAACAAAGCTTGGGCGTTGTGAATGGCCGTGAAGTCTTGCATTACCCCCACGAAGAAATGCCCTTGGTCCACCCGCGTCTCGCTGATGGTCAAGCGCAGCGGGAAGAGCGTGCCGTCGCTGCGCCGGCCTTGCACCACGCGCGGCTGGTTCATCATTCGTGCCACCCCCGAGGACAGGTACTGGGCCATATAACCATCGTGCTCTTGCTGCTCCTGGTCGTTCATCAGGACTTGGATGCGCTGACCGAGCAAGGCCGCCATGGGGTGGCCGAACATCGCGCTCGTGGCTCCATTGCACTGCACGATGCGCCCTTGGGTGTCGGCCACCACGATGGCTTCGGGCACCGACTGAAAAATGCTGTTGAGCTTGCTCTCGCTTAGGCGCAGATCGCGTTCCACCACCGCTCGCTCGTTGATTTGTTGGCTCAATTGCTCAATCGCGGTTTTGCGTTCGCCCGACAGGGTCTTGGCATCCAACAAGGTGCGGCGCAAACCGCGCACCGAAAACCAAATCACCAAAAATCCCGCGAACAACAAACTCAGCAAGACGTAGAAGGTCCGGTTGAGCACGGCCGTGCTGGCGAGTTGCCACTGCGATACCGGCAAGACAACCTCCAAAGCGCCGCGCACATCGCCCACCTGCCAATTCACTTTGGGCGAGCCGGGGTAGCTGTTGTGGCAGGCCACGCAGGTGGCCAACATGCGGTCGGCTTGTGCATAGCGCAGCACCCGTTCGCCGTTGAGCCAAGCCTCGCGCACAAACGGCTCATCGGGGTGGGTGCGCAAATGGGCCAAGGCTTCTTGTTGGAAGGTGTCCAGCGCCCGTTCCCCCACGCGCCAAGGAAAGGGCTGATCGCTGTAGAGCCTCACCTGCGTACCGCCATCGACCTTGGACAGGTAATGCCCCAACTCAATCGTCAGGGTGGCGGGCAGGGGCAAAGCCTTGTCCCGGTTGCGATAGTCGTGGGTGATGGCCATGCCGCCTTGCAACGCACGGGGCACCAACTCTTGGGTGTAGAAGTTGCGGAACTGGGTGATCGATTGCGCGTGGGTTTGCGCGCTCTCCGCCGCGTACTGGCGCACCATGCGTTCGCTGGACTGGTAGGTGTAAAAAACCACCCAAGCCCCCATGAACAGTAGGAGGACACCCAAAATCTGCAAGGGCCACTGCACCAAACACTGGCGCACGTTGCGACCAAAACGACGGAAAACAATCACGTGGATCCCCCATGGACGGGTGAATCATAAGTGATTCTTTAATGCGGCAAATTCAGAAAAATGGCAGGTTAAAGACAACAAAAGAATTCACCAAGGCCATTCACGTGCTTTTGCTGATGGTGATGGTGGGGAATTTGGCTGAGAAGTCTTTGGCCTTGGCCGCGATGCTCACCGCCACTTGGCGCGCAACTTGACGGTACAAGCCCGCCAATTCACCTTGGGGGTCGGCCACCACCGTGGGCGTGCCACCATCGGCCTGCACACGGATCGACATGGCCAAAGGCAAAGCACCGAGGTAGTCCATGCCGTGCTCGGCCGCCATGCGACGCCCGCCGTCGTGGCCAAAAATGTGCTCGGCATGTCCACACTGGCTGCACACGTGCACGGCCATGTTTTCCACCAAACCCAAAATCGGCACGCCGACCTTTTCAAACATGCGGATGCCTTTGCGGGCATCGAGCAAGGCAATGTCTTGCGGGGTGGTGACGATGACCGCGCCGGTCAGCGGCACGCGCTGCGACAAGGTCAACTGGATGTCACCCGTGCCCGGCGGCATGTCGACGATCAAATAATCCAAGTCGTGCCAATCGGTTTGGCGCAGCAGCTGCTCCAAAGCCTGCGTGGCCATGGGGCCACGCCAAATCATGGCGTCATCGGGCTTGACCAAAAACCCAATCGACATGACCTGCACACCGTGGTTGACCATGGGCTGCATGGTCTTGCCGTCCAAACTCTCGGGGCGACCGCTCAGGCCCATCATCATGGGCTGGCTCGGGCCATAAATGTCCGCATCCAACAGGCCCACGCGAGCACCTTCGGCGGCCAAGGCCAAGGCCAGGTTGGCCGCCGTGGTGCTCTTGCCCACACCGCCTTTGCCCGAGGCCACGGCCACGATGTTCTTCACACCGGGCAAAAGCTGCACGCCCCGCTGCACCGCGTGGGACTGCACCTGCAGTTTGAACAACACATCCACCGTGCCCACACCCGGCACGCCCTGCACGGCCGCTTGCACCAAGGCGCGCAGCGCTGGCCACTGGCTTTGAGCGGGGTAAGGCAAGGCGAGCTCCAAAGACACGTCCGCGCCGCTGATGCGCAAAGCTTTGAGCGCCGAGGCGCTGGCCAAGGCCTGACCGGTGTGGGGATCCAGCACCGTTTGAAGGGCGGCTTTGATGGCGGTTTCTGACACTGACATGGGGGACGGCTCCGTTGAATTCGTGGCAGAAGTCTACTGGTGCTGGCCCCGCGCTTCATCTCGCGAGCCGCATGACCCCACCAGCGTCCCCGTTGATTGGCGTGCCAGCGCGGGGGTGTGTACCCACCCCTGCGACTAAAATCGCCAGCTTGCTCACCCACACCGCCGCTGCCATGTCCACCCCGCGCCAACTCTTTGTCACCACCGCCCTGCCCTACGCCAACGGCAATTTCCACATCGGCCACATCATGGAATACATCCAGGCCGATATCTGGGTGCGCTTCCAGCGCATGCAGGGCCACCAGGTCGACTTCGTGGGCGCCGACGACACCCACGGCGCGCCGATCATGATCGCCGCCGAAAAAGCCGGCAAGACACCCCAGCAGTTCGTGGCCGACATCGCCGCGGGCCGCAAGCCCTATTTGGACGGCTTTCACATCCGGTTCGACAACTGGCACAGCACCGACGCGCCCGAGAACCACGAATTGGCACAGGCCATCTACCGCGACCTGCGCGACATCAGCGCGGCCGACGGCGGCTCGCTCATCGAGGTGCGTTCGGTCGAGCAGTTCTTCGACCCGCAAAAGAACATGTTCTTGCCCGACCGCTTCATCAAAGGCGAGTGCCCCAAGTGCCACGCCAAAGACCAGTACGGCGACAACTGCGAGAGCTGCGGCGCGGTTTACGCCCCCACCGACCTGATCAACCCCTTCTCAGCCCTGTCCGGCGCCAAGCCCGAGCTCAAAACCTCGGAACACTTTTTCTTCAAGCTCTCCGACCCACGCTGCGTCGAGTTTTTGAGCCAGTGGACCCAAGACGGCAAGCTGCAGCCCGAGGTGGCCAACAAGGTCAAAGAGTGGTTTTCGGTGCGCACCAACCCCGACGGCACGACCA
>JBFZCK010000018.1:0-3048 GCA_041307965.1 Burkholderiales bacterium
CGCGGCATGGCCATGATCTTGCCCTTGGGCGTGAACACATAGACCGCATCGGGGAAGAGGTCGATCTTGATGTGGTCCCAGAACTCGGCCGCGTCGTGGGTTTCTTGTTGGATGTCCAGCAAAGACTGCAACCACTGTGTGCCCAGGTTGTGCGCCGTGGCGCTTTCGGGGGCTTTGGCTTTGTAGAGCCAGTGCGCGGCCACGCCGGACTCGGCCACCACGTCCATCGATTCGGTGCGCAGTTGAAACTCGATGTTGGTGCCCACAGGGCCAATGAGGGTGGTGTGCAACGACTGGTAACCGTTGGCTTTGGGAATGGCCACGTAGTCGCGGAACTTGCCGGGCACGGGCTTGTACATCTGGTGCAAAACGCCCATGCCGGTGTAGCAGTCCTTGATCTCAGGCACGATGATGCGAAAGCCGTAAATGTCGGTGACTTGCGAGAACGACAGGTGTTTGCCGTCCATTTTTTGGTAAATGGAGTGCAGGGTTTTTTCGCGGCCCAAGATGCGCACGGCCATGCCTTGCGCTTCAAAGGCTTGTTGCACCTCAAGTTTGACGCGGTCGATCAGGTCGGTGCGGCGTTTGCGAGATTTCTCCAAGGCCTTGTTGAGCACCTGGTAGCGCCACGGCAGCAGGAAGCGAAACGACAGGTCTTGCAGCTCGCGGTAGGTGAAGTTCAGCCCCAAACGGTGCGCGATGGGCGCGTAAATTTCCAGGGTTTCGCGGCTGATGCGGCCCCACTTGCTGCGCGGCATATCGCCCATGGTGCGCATGTTGTGCGTGCGGTCGGCCAGCTTGATGAGGATGACGCGCACGTCCTTGGCCATGGCCAAGAGCATTTTGCGAAACGACTCGGCTTGGTTTTGTTCGCGGGTGTCGAACTCCAGCTTTTCCAGCTTGGTCAGGCCATCGACCAGTTCGGCCACCGGCGCACCAAAACGCTCAATCAGTTCTTGTTTGGTGACGCCGCAATCTTCCATCGCGTCGTGCATGAGCGCGGCTTGCAGCGCGTGCGCGTCGAGTTTCCATTCGGCGCATTGCGCCGCCACGGCGATGGGGTGGGTGATGTAGGGCAGGCCGCTTTTGCGCAATTGGCCCAGGTGCGCCTCGTCGGCGAAGCGGTAGGCCTGGCGGACCTGGTCGATGTCGCTGCTGCTGAGGTAATCCAGTCGCTCCAGCAAGCCCGCAAAGCTGGCCGCGGCCGCGCTGTCGGCGGCCGGCAAGGGCACTTCTGCCAATGGCGGCTTGGGGGCTCTGGGCTTGGGCGATGCGGTCAACATGCCTGTACTTTAGCGCGAGTTCGGTGAGAATGCGGCCGCATGGGGCAAAGGGCCTGAATTTTGGTCGAAAAAAAACACCACGTCGGTGGTGTTTTTTGGGGGTGTGGGCAGGGCCCGCGAAATCAGAGGGGCACTTTTTTGAGCATTTCCAAGCCGACTTTGCCTTCGGCGATTTCGCGCAGCGCGGTCACGCCGGATTTGTTTTTGCTCTCGATCTTGGGGGCATGGCCTTGGTTGAGCATGCGGGCACGGTACGTGGCGGCCAACACCAACTGGAAACGGTTGGGAATTTGATCCAGACAATCTTCGACGGTGATGCGTGCCATGTGGGGCTCCAGTAAACGGTGGGATCAGAGAATGTTGAGTGCGCGAAACGTGTCGCTGCGGGCCATCAGCTGGGATGAGAACTTCAGCCGTTGGGAATGAACCACGGCTTTGAGGTCAAACAAAGCCCGTTCAAACAACTCATTGATTATAACGAAGTCGAATTCCTTGGCGTGGGCGGTCTCCAGGGCCGCGTTTTTCATGCGCAGGTCGATCACCTCGGGCGTGTCTTCGGCGCGGCGCTCCAAGCGCGAGCGCAGCTCTTCCCAGCTCGGCGGCAAGATGAAGATCAGCACCGCATTGGGGAAGATGCGCTTGATCTGAATGGCGCCTTGGAAGTCAATTTCCAGCACCACGTCGGCGCCTTGGGCCATGCGCTGCTCGATCGAGGCGCGCGAGGTGCCGTAGCGGTTGCCGTGCACCGAGGCCCACTCCAAGAACGCGTCTTGCAAGACCATTTGGTCAAAGGTTTCGTTGCTCACGAAGTAATACTCGCGGCCGTGCAGCTCTTGGCCGCGCGGTGCGCGGGTGGTGTGCGAGACCGAAGGCACCACGCGCGCGTCGAGCTCCATCAAAGCTTTGACCAAACTCGACTTGCCGGCCCCACTGGGGGCAGCCACCACAAACAGGTTTCCTGGGTATTGCATGGTTTATTCGATGTTTTGAACTTGTTCGCGCATTTGCTCGACCAACACCTTCATGTCAACCGAGATGCGGGTGAGCTCCAAGCTGGACGATTTGGAGCCCAAGGTGTTGGCTTCGCGGTGCAGCTCTTGGATCAAAAAGTCCAAGCGCTTGCCGATGTCACCGCCTTTGGCCAGCAGGCGGTCGATTTCGCTCAGGTGCGCGTCCAAGCGGGTGATCTCTTCGGCCACGTCGATGCGGATGGCAAAGGCGGTGGCTTCGTTCAGGGCGCGGTCTTGGGCGGCTTCGCTGCCCACACTGCCGGCGTTGCCCATGGCCTCGTTCCAGCGGTCCAAAAAGCGCTGGCGCTGTTGGGCCACGAGCTGCGGGATCAGCGGTTGGGCTTCTTGCGCGAGCTGGCGCAGCTGGCGGCTGTGGTCCAAAAGCATGGTGGCCAAGCGTTGCCCTTCGCGCTCGCGGGCCTTCATCAACGCGGCCAAGGCTTGATCGGCCAGGGCCAAGAGGTCGTCGTGCCCATCGGTCACGGCCACACTTTGGCGGCGCGTGAGCTGCAAGACCTCGGCCACGCTGAGCGCGGCGGCTTGGGGCAGCCAAGCTTGAATGCCGTCTTGCAGGCCCACGAGTTTTTGCAACTCCGCAGCGGCGGGGGCTTGCAGTTCGCCTTCGCCACGGCCTTCGATCCAGACCCGCATTTCCACCTTGCCGCGCTTCAAGCGCGCCGTGGTGCGTTCCCGCAGGGCCGGCTCACTGCCGCGCAGCTCTTCGGGGAGCTTGAAGGTGAGGTCCAAAAACCGGC
>JBFZCK010000019.1:0-11921 GCA_041307965.1 Burkholderiales bacterium
CTCATCATCGGCGCAGGCCCCATCGTCATTGGGCAAGCGTGCGAATTCGATTACTCCGGCGTGCAGGCCTGCAAGGCTTTGCGCGAAGAGGGTTACCGAGTGGTGCTGATCAACAGTAACCCCGCCACCATCATGACCGACCCGGCCACGGCCGACGTCACCTATATCGAGCCCATCACGTGGCAGACGGTGGAGAAAATCATCGCCAAAGAGCGTCCTTTGGTGTCGGGCGGCTTTGCGATTTTGCCCACGATGGGCGGCCAAACCGCGCTGAACTGCGCCTTGGACCTGTGGCACCAAGGGGTGCTGGCCAAATACGACGTGGAGCTGATTGGCGCCACGCCCGAGGCCATCGACAAGGCCGAAGACCGCTTGAAGTTCAAAGACGCCATGACCAAGATCGGTTTGGGCTCGGCGCGCTCGGGCATCGCCCACAGCATGGAAGAGGCGTGGGACGTGCAAAAGCGCATGGGCTTTCCCACCGTCATTCGCCCGAGCTTCACGCTCGGCGGCACCGGTGGTGGTATCGCCTACAACCCCGAAGAGTTCGAGGTCATCTGCAAGCGCGGCTTGGAAGCCTCGCCCACCAACGAGTTGTTGATCGAAGAATCGCTGCTCGGCTGGAAAGAGTACGAGATGGAAGTGGTGCGCGACAAGGCGGACAACTGCATCATCATTTGCTCGATCGAAAACCTGGACCCCATGGGTGTGCACACCGGTGACTCCATCACCGTGGCCCCGGCCCAGACCTTGACCGACAAGGAATACCAAATTCTGCGCAACGCCTCTTTGGCTGTGTTGCGCGAAATTGGTGTGGACACCGGCGGTTCCAACGTGCAGTTCTCGATCAACCCGGCCGATGGCCGCATGGTGGTGATCGAGATGAACCCCCGCGTCTCGCGTTCGTCGGCATTGGCCTCCAAAGCCACGGGCTTCCCGATCGCCAAGGTCGCGGCCAAACTGGCCGTGGGCTTCACACTGGACGAACTCAAGAACGACATCACCGGTGGCGCCACGCCCGCGTCGTTCGAGCCCTCGATCGACTACGTGGTCACCAAGATCCCGCGTTTTGCCTTTGAAAAATTCCCCACGGCCGACAGCCGCTTGACCACCCAAATGAAGTCGGTGGGCGAGGTCATGGCCATGGGCCGCACCTTCCAAGAGTCTTTCCAGAAAGCCCTGCGCGGTCTGGAAGTGGGCGTGGACGGCATGAACGAAAAAACCCAAGACCGCGAAGTGCTTGAGCGCGAATTGGGTGAACCCGGCCCCGACCGCATTTGGTACGTGGGAGACGCCTTTGCTGCGGGCTGGTCCATCGACGAGGTGCACCAGTTCACCAAAATCGACAAGTGGTTCTTGGTGCAGATCGAAGAGATCGTCAAGCTCGAACTGGCCATGGAAAAGACCAGTTTGGACGCCATCGACGCCGAGACCCTGCGCGGCTTGAAGCAAAAAGGCTTTTCTGACCGCCGCTTGGCCAAACAGCTCAAGACCACCGAGCAAGCCATTCGCGAGCGCCGCAAGGCCCTGAACATTCGCCCGGTGTACAAGCGCGTGGACACCTGTGCGGCCGAGTTCGCCACCGACACCGCTTACCTGTACTCGACCTACGAGGGGCAAGGCGACGGCGAGTGCGAGTCTGAACCCACCAACAACAAAAAAATCATGGTCTTGGGTGGCGGCCCCAACCGCATTGGTCAGGGCATTGAGTTCGACTACTGCTGTGTGCACGCCGCCTTGGCCATGCGCGAAGACGGTTACGAGACCATCATGGTCAACTGCAACCCCGAGACCGTCTCGACCGATTACGACACCTCCGATCGCTTGTATTTCGAGCCTTTGACGCTCGAAGACGTGCTGGAAATTGTGGACAAAGAAAAGCCGGTGGGCGTCATCGTCCAGTACGGTGGTCAAACCCCCCTCAAATTGGCGCTGGGTTTGGAGGCCGCGGGCGTGCCCATCATCGGCACCAGCCCCGACATGATCGACGCGGCCGAAGACCGCGAGCGTTTCCAGCAGATGCTGCAGACCTTGGGCTTGCGCCAGCCGCCCAACGCCACCGCCCGCACCGAGCCTGAGGCCTTGGAAAAAGCCGCGGCCTTGGGTTACCCCTTGGTGGTGCGCCCCAGCTACGTGCTCGGTGGCCGTGCCATGGAGATCGTGCACGAGCAACGCGACTTGGAGCGCTACATGCGCGAAGCCGTGAAGGTCAGCAACGACTCGCCCGTTTTGTTGGACCGATTCTTGAACGACGCCATCGAGTGCGATGTCGACGCCATCCGTGATCACACCGGGCGTGTGTTCATTGGCGGCGTGATGGAGCACATCGAGCAAGCCGGCGTGCACAGCGGCGACTCGGCCTGTTCCTTGCCGCCTTACTACCTGAGCAAAGCCACGGTGGACGAGCTCAAGCGCCAGACCGCGGCCATGGCCAAAGGCCTGAGCGTGGTGGGCTTGATGAACGTGCAGTTCGCGATCCAACAAATCGACGGCCAAGACGTGATCTTTGTGCTGGAAGTGAACCCCCGCGCTTCGCGCACCGTGCCTTTTGTCTCCAAAGCCACGGGCATCCAATTGGCCAAAGTGGCTGCGCGCTGCATGGCCGGTCAGTCCTTGGACGAGCAGGGCATTGGCGCCGAAGTCACGCCACCGTACTTCAGCGTCAAAGAAGCCGTCTTCCCGTTCGTGAAGTTTCCCGGTGTGGACACCATCCTGGGCCCTGAGATGAAATCCACGGGCGAGGTCATGGGCGTGGGCAAAACCTTTGGCGAGGCGTTTGTGAAGAGCCAGCTCGGTGCAGGCACGCGTTTGCCCACCGAAGGCCGTGTCTTCATGACCGTCAAAAACGGGGACAAAGCCCGTGCGGTTGAAGTGGCCCGTGAGTTGGTGGGCATGGGCTTTGAATTGGTGGCGACCCGCGGCACCGCGGCCGCGATCGAGGCCGCTGGCGTGAAAGTGCAGACCGTCAACAAGGTCACTGAGGGCCGCCCGCACATCGTGGACATGATCAAGAACAACGACATTGCCTTGGTCATCAACACGGTGGAAGAGCGCCGCAATGCCATCGCCGACAGTCGCGCCATCCGCACATCGGCTTTGCTGGCCCGCGTCACGACCTTTACCACCATCGCCGGGGCGGAAGCCGCGGTCGAAGGCATGAAACACATGAACCACTTGGACGTGATCTCCGTTCAAGAAATGCACGCCCAATTGCGCGCGTGAGCGAAGGAACACCATGAGCACGATCCCGATCACCAAACGCGGCGCCGAAAAACTCAAAGAGGAATTGCACCGCCTTAAAACGGTTGACCGTCCTTGGGTCATCAACGCGATCGCCGAAGCGCGTGCGCAAGGCGATTTGAGCGAAAACGCCGAGTACGAAGCAGCCAAAGACCGTCAAGGTTTTATTGAAGGCCGCATCGCCGAAGTCGAGAGCAAACTCTCGGGCTCGCAGGTCATTGACCCGAGCACGGTGGACGCGGGCGGCCGTGTGGTGTTCGGCGCCACGGTCAAGCTTGAAGATGAAGACTCGGGCGCACAAGTGACCTACCAAATCGTGGGTGAAGACGAAGCCGACTTGAAGCTCGGTCTCATCAACATCGGCAGCCCGATTGCGCGTGCCTTGATCGGTAAGGAAGAGGGCGATGTGGCCGAGGTGCAAGCCCCTGGCGGCACCCGCCGTTACGAAATCGTCTCGGTCCGATACGAATGAGGGCTTGGCCACTGTGGCTCTCTGCCCTGTGGTGGGGCGGCATGAGCGCCGTGAGTTTTGTGGTCGTGCCCACCTTGTTTGCCCGTTTGGGCCCCGCGGTGGCGGGTCCTGTGGCGGCGCAGCTGTTTGCTTTGCAAAGCAGTGGGGTGATCGTGCTCGGTCTGGCCTTGCTGCTGTGGTTGCGCCAACAGCGCCAGCACGCACAAGCCCAGGACATGGGCCCTGTGATGGGCACCATGGCCTTGGTGTTGTTGGCCATGTTGGCCGCTCTGTTGCAAGAATTTGCGGTGGCCGAGCGCATCGTCTCGGCACGCAGCACCGGCGGAAATTTGCGCCTGTGGCACGGCCTGGGCAGTGCCTTGGTGTTCGTGCAGTGGTTGTGCGGCGCCTGGGTGTTTAAGCGCCTGAGTCGCAGCGCGTTTTAAGCGCCCGCGCGGCCTTGCGCCGCGAGCAAGGTGTTCATCATCAACATGGTGATGGTCATGGGGCCCACGCCACCGGGCACGGGCGTGATGTGACTGGCCACCTCGCGCACGCCTTCAAAGTCCACGTCGCCGCAGAGCTTGCCCGCTTCGTTGCGGTTCATGCCCACGTCCAAGACCACCGCGCCGGGTTTGACCATGTCGGCGGTCAACACGTTGCGTTTGCCCACGGCAGCGACGATGACATCGGCTTGCAGTGTGAGGGCTTTGAGGTTTTGGGTCCCGCTGTGGCAGATGGTCACGGTAGCGTTGGCTTGCAAGAGCATCAGAGCCATGGGCTTGCCCACGATGTTGCTGCGCCCGATCACCACCGCGTGTTTGCCTTTGAGTGAGTAGCCGATGCTCTCAAGCATCTTCATGCAGCCAAAGGGGGTGCAGGGCCAAAAACCGGGCATGCCGGTCATCAAGGCGCCCGCGCTGGCGACGTGAAAACCGTCCACGTCTTTGGCTGGGCTGATCGCTTCGATGACCCGCTGGGCGTCGATGTGGGCGGGCAGGGGGAGTTGCACCAAGATGCCGTGGATGGTGGGGTCTTGGTTCAGGGCCTCGATGCGCGCGAGCAGGGCCGCCTGGCTCAAGTCTGCGCCATGGCGCTCCAGCACCGAGTGCATGCCGGTGTCTTCACAGGCCTTGACCTTGTTGCGCACATACACCTCAGAGGCAGGGTTGTCGCCGACCAAAATCACCGCCAAACCGGGGGTGGTGCCTTGGGCCTTGAGTGTGGCCACGCCTTGGCGGACGTCGCTGCGAAGCTGTTGGGACAGCGCGTTGCCGTCGATGAGTTGTGCGGTCATGCGTGAATGTTCAGACTTTGGGGGCAGAGCCCAAGGCCACTTTGAGTAAATCGGCCACGGTGTTGGCGCTGAGTTTTTCCATGATGTTGGCGCGGTGCGCCTCGACCGTTTTGATGCTGATGCCCAAATCATCAGCGATTTGTTTGTTCAAACGGCCCGCGACGATGCGCTCGAGGACCTGAGACTCGCGCCCCGTGAGCTTGGACAGCAAAGCTTCGCGGCTGGCGCTTTGTTGCGAGCTGATAAAGGCTTCGCGGGCGCGCTCGAGCATGCGTTCGACCAAATCGAGCAACTGGGGTTCTTGGAAGGGCTTTTGGACGAAGTCCATGGCACCGTTTTTCATGGACTCCACCGCCATCGGCACGTCGCCGTGACCGGTGATGAAGACGATGGGCAGGGGGGATTGGCGTTCGATGAGTCGGGCTTGAAGCTCCATGCCGTTCATGCCGCCCATGCGAATGTCGGCAATCAAACAGGCCACTTCGCGCGGGTCGTAGCGACTCAGGAAGGCTTCGGCCGATTCGTAGCAACGAACACGGTAGTCTTTGCCTTCTAGGAGCCACTGCAAGGAGTCGCGCACCGCTTCATCATCGTCAACGACGTACACCGTTCCTTTTTTAGGAATCAAGCTCATTCTTTTCCTTCAACAACCAAGGTCGGTTTAAGTGGGGGTCAGCACGCTGCGCGACGTCACGGGTATCCAGAAGCTGAAGCAACACCCCACAACCTCGGCCCCATTGTAGAGGTTCTGAACTTTCATCTGCCCATTGTGCGATTCCACGATGCTTCGGCACAATTTCAAGCCAATGCCCATGCCTTCGGTTTTGGTGCTGTAAAAAGCTTCGTAAATTCGCTCGATCATGTCGTCGGGAACCCCTTTGCCAGAGTCTCGGACGGCAAATTCCACGACATCTTGATCGTCTTCGCGCTTGGGGCCCACCCGCAATTCCACCAGCCGTTTGCCTGGCGGTCGTTCGGCTTGGGCAATCGCTTCGCCCGCGTTCTTGATCAGGTTGATGAGCACCTGCTCAATCAGGATGGGGTCCACGACCAGTGTGGGCAGTCGAGCGGCAATGTAGGGCACCAAACGCACCTGTTGTCGGCGCAGCTCAATATCGGCCAATTCGGTGGCGTTGCCCACCATTTGCAGCACATCCGACGGTGTGCGGTTGGGTTCGCTGCGTTTAACGAACGAACGGATCCGCTGGATGATTTGCCCCGCCCGTTGGGCTTGTTTGGCGGTCTTCTCCAAAGCCCCGAGCAGTTCGTCGGGTTGGATGCGTTGGCCTTGGATGCGCGACATCATCCCGGTGCAGTAGTTGCTGATGGCCGTGAGCGGTTGATTCAACTCATGGGCCACGCTGGAGGCCATCTCGCCCATGGTGATGAGGCGGCTGGCGGACTGGGCTCGCTCGGCTTGGCGTGCCGCCTGTTCTTCGGCGTTTCGCCGAGGGGTGATGTCGGAGGCAATGACCATTTGTGCCAGCCGACCGTCGACCCAGGTCAGGTAGCGCGTGCGAACCTCCAGCCAGCGGTCCAAATCGGCCACATAGACCTCGGCGTTCTCGGCGCTCGCGTTGGTCAGGCTTTCTGTTGGCATGCCCACCAAGTGGTCGACCTCGTCATCATCGTGGTGGTTGGGTGTGGCGGGGAGGTTGCCGGCTTGCTCGATCAAGCTGAGGTGCCCGCGCCCCAAAGGCCCAAACCATTGACGGTACATGCGGTTGGAGAACAGCAACTCGGTTTTGCCCAGCGGAGCCACGGAGACGGCCGCATCCAGGCTCTCCAGCACCGTGGTGAAACGCTCATATGAGGCCGTGAGTTCTTCCCGGATGCGCTTGGGCTCGGTGATGTCGGTCATGGAGGTCATCCAACCCGTTTGAACGCCTTTGGTGTCGATGAGCGGTGACACGTACATCCGGGCATCGAACCGAGTGCCATCGCGGCGTTTGACCCGCACCTCAAAGCCGCCCGGTGTAGAGCGCCCTTGCAGCTCCTCTTCGAGTCGGCTGTTCAAGTAGTCGTTGTCCTCTTCAGGCCAGTAGGTGAACGGGGCTGTTTGACCGACCAATTCGCTCTCCGACCAGCCGGTCATGTCGCAAAACGCGGGGTTGACGTACGAAATCCTGCCCTGCATGTCCAAGGCACGCATGCCCGTGAGCATCGAGTTTTCCATGGCACGGCGGAAATTGGTTTCGTTGTAGAGCGCCTGTTGGGTTTGGATGCGTTTTCGGGTGTGACGCCAAGTGCCGACGAGCATCCAAATGGTCAGGGCGCTCAGAGAGCCCAATATCCAAAAAAAACCGCTGCCCACGATGTCTTGTGAGGTTCGATAGCCCTGCGCTTTGAGGATCAAGCCGTTGCCAATGGGTGCCACCAGCACGCTGTGCTCTAAGGGCTGACGCGTCCATGGCACCCACCGGTAAAGGGCATCGACCATCGGCAGGTGTCCCGCCAAGGTGTTTTGAGCATCGTCTTGTAAGGCCAAGGCGTAACGCGCCGAGATCTCCGAGGGAATCCCATAGCGCAACAAGCCGTCCATGCTGAATTCGGCCATCAGGGTGCCCTTCATGAGCCCTTGCTCGATCAGGGGAACTTGCAAAATGAAACCGTAAGCATTCGGGTTGTGGGCAATCGGTTGGGAGTAAACCGGTTGTTGTTGAACTTTGGCGTTGTCAAACGTGATGATTTGTTCGCCGCTCTCCAACGCTTGCCCGCTCACCCGTTGCAAGCCCAGCGGCGCGCTGGCGGCCAAGTAACTGGCTTTGACCACCCGTCGCGCATCGACCCATGACAGGGCCAAGATTTCTGGGTAACGCCCGACCATGGCCTCAGCCGCCAAGACAAAAGCACCCACCTCCATGGCTTGTGTGCTGGTGTCGCGCGCCATGCGCATGAGCTCTTCTTGGCGCTCCAGCAAGCGCAAGCGGATGCGTTGCTGGGCATATTCCACATCCCGGGTGACCGCCTCTTGTTCACGTTCGAGTTCGTCGATGCGCAAATAGGTCATGGACATCACGATCGCCGCCATGAACACGAACACCGCCACCACCGGGCCGAGGGTGGCAAAACGGTCTTGACGCGCAGGGGGGAGGCGGCGCCACCAGCCTCGCCACCAGGTGCTGGACGTTCGACGGCTTGTGAGTATTTTCATGGTCCTCAAGTCTAAGTGAGAGCCATGGTGGAGCATCAATGGTGCTTGTATTTCTTAATATGAAATACAAAAGCACATGTTGAAATATTGAAGGGGCTGTGACATACTTCCAACACCGAATTTTTGAACATCGGCCAATACAAAGGAGACAAGCATGTCGGGTCAAGCACATTCATCACAACACATCGCCTCGGATGTGGACACCCAAGAAACCCGCGAATGGAAAGACGCGTTGGCCGCCGTGATCGAGCGTGTGGGCCCTGAGCGTGCCCACTTCTTGTTGGAAGAGTTGCTGGAAGAAGCGCGTCAGCACAGCATCGACTTGCCGTTTTCGGCCACGACCGGTTACGTCAACACGATTGAGACCACCGAAGAGGCCCGTTGCCCCGGCAACATCGAGATCGAAGAGCGCCTGCGCGCCTACATGCGCTGGAACGCCATGGCCATGGTCGTCAAGGCCAACCGCCACAACCCCGAAGACGGCGGCGACTTGGGCGGCCACATCGGCTCCTTCGCGTCCTTGGCCCACATGTTTGGTGCCGGTTTCAACCATTTCTGGCACGCCGAGAACGAAAACCACGGCGGCGACTGCCTCTACATCCAAGGCCACGTCTCGCCCGGCGTTTACGCCCGCGCCTACCTCGAAGGCCGATTGACCGAAGAGCAGTTGCTCAATTTCCGCCAAGAGGTGGACGGCAAAGGCCTCTCCAGCTACCCGCACCCCAAGCTGATGCCTGAGTTCTGGCAGTTCCCCACCGTGTCGATGGGCTTGGGCCCCTTGATGGCGATCTACCAAGCGCGCTTCTTGAAGTACCTACACGCCCGTGGCATTGCCAACACCGAAAACCGCAAGGTCTGGGTGTTCTGCGGCGACGGCGAAATGGACGAAGTGGAATCTTTGGGCGCCATCAGCTTGGCCGCTCGCGAGAACTTGGACAACCTGATCTTTGTGGTGAACTGCAACCTGCAGCGCTTGGACGGCCCCGTGCGCGGCAACGGCAAGATCATCCAAGAGCTCGAAGGCGAGTTCCGTGGCTCTGGCTGGAACGTCATCAAGCTGCTCTGGGGCAGTGGCTGGGACCCGCTCTTGGCGCGCGACAAAGACGGCGCGTTGCGCAAAATCATGATGGAGACCTTGGACGGCGACTACCAAGCCTTCAAGGCCAACGACGGCGCTTACGTGCGCAAGCATTTCTTTGGCCGCGACCCCAAAGCCTTGGAGTTGGTCGCACACCTGAGCGACGATGACCTGTGGAACCTCAAGCGCGGTGGCCACGACCCACAAAAGGTGTATGCCGCTTATGACAAGGCGGTCAACCACAAAGGCCAGCCCACCGTCATGCTCATCAAAACCGTCAAGGGTTTTGGCATGGGCAAAGCCGGTGAGGGCAAGAACACGGTTCACCAAACCAAGAAGCTCACGGACGAAGACATCAAGTACATGCGTGACCGCTTTAACATCCCGATCCCGGACAGCGAGTTGTCCAAGGTCCCGTTTTACAAGCCGGCCGACGACACGCCCGAGATGCAATACCTGCACGAGCGCCGAAAGGCTTTGGGCGGCTATTTGCCCAAGCGCCGCGTCAAAGCCGAAGAAAGCTTCACGGTCCCCTCGATCGAGACCTTCAAAGCCGTGATGGAGCCCACCGCCGAAGGCCGTGAAATCTCCACCACCCAAGCCTATGTGCGCTTTTTGACCCAGTTGCTGCGCGACCAAGCCCTCGGCCCACGTGTGGTGCCCATTTTGGTGGACGAAGCCCGCACCTTCGGTATGGAAGGCCTGTTCCGCCAGATCGGCATTTACAACCCCGCAGGTCAGCAGTACACACCGGTCGACAAAGACCAGGTCATGTACTACAAGGAAGACAAGGCCGGCCAGATCCTGCAGGAAGGCATCAACGAAGCCGGCGGCATGAGCAGCTGGATCGCGGCCGCCACCAGCTACAGCACCAGCAACCGCATCATGGTGCCGTTCTACGTGTACTACTCGATGTTCGGCTTCCAGCGCATCGGCGACTTGGCCTGGGCGGCGGGCGACATGCAAGCCCGTGGCTTCTTGCTCGGCGGCACCTCGGGCCGGACCACCTTGAACGGCGAAGGCTTGCAGCACGAAGACGGCCACAGCCACATCTTGGCCAACACCATCCCCAACTGCGTCTCGTACGACCCGACCTTCGCGCACGAAGTGGGCGTGATCCTGCACCACGGTTTGAAGCGCATGGTCGAGAAGCAAGACAACGTCTTCTATTACCTGACCCTGCTGAACGAAAACTACGCCATGCCAGGCCTGACCGCCGGCACCGAAGAGCAGATCATCAAGGGCATGTATTTGCTGCAAAAAGGCGAGGGCGACAAAAAAGCCCCGCGCGTGAACCTGCTGGGCTCGGGCACCATCTTGCGCGAATCCATGGCCGCCCGCGACTTGCTCGCGGCGGACTGGGGCGTGGCCGCCAACGTTTGGAGCTGCCCCAGCTTCAACGAGCTCACCCGCGACGGCCAAGACGCCGAGCGCTTCAACCTCTTGCACCCCACCGACGCACCCAAAGTGCCGTTCGTGGCGCAACAGCTGGAGCCCTACGTCGGCCCCGTGGTCGCTTCGACCGACTACATGAAGGCCTACGCCGAACAGATCCGTCCGTTCATTCCGAAGGGCCGCACCTACAAAGTGTTGGGCACCGACGGCTTCGGCCGCTCGGACTTCCGCAGCAAGCTGCGCGAGCACTTTGAGATCAACCGCCACTACATCGTGGTGGCCGCACTCAAGGCCTTGAGCGAAGAAGGCACCGTGCCCGTGGCGCAGGTGGCCGAAGCCATCAAGAAGTACGGCATCAACACCGAAAAAGTGAACCCTCTGTACGCCTAAGCGGACCAGCGATTCACTCCAAAGAAAGCGAGACACATCATGGCATTGGTAGAAGTACAAGTCCCAGACATTGGGGATTTCGACGAAGTGGCCGTCATTGAGCTGCTGGTCAAAGTGGGCGACACGGTCAAGGCCGAGCAGTCCCTCATCACCGTCGAATCCGACAAAGCCTCGATGGAAATTCCCTCGAGCACCGCGGGCGTCGTCAAAGAACTGCGCGTGGCCTTGGGTGACAAAGTCAAACAGGGCTCTGTCGTGTTGGTGGTGGAAGCTGCGGGTGCCGTAGCCCCTGCGGTTGCCGCACCTGCAGCCGCAGCACCTGTCGCTGCAGCTGCGCCAACACCCGTGGCAGCAGCGCCTGCGGCCGCTCCAGCACCGTCGGCTTCGGGCCCCATCAACATTCACGTGCCTGACATTGGCGACTTCAAAGACGTGGCCGTTATTGAAGTGTTTGTGAAGCCTGGCGACACCATCAAGGTGGAGCAATCGCTGATCACCGTCGAGTCCGACAAAGCGTCGATGGAAATCCCGTCCTCACACGCCGGCGTGCTCAAAGAGCTCAAGGTCAAAGTGGGCGACAAGATCAACATTGGCGACTTGCTGGCCATTTTGGAAGGCGCGGTGTCTGGTGCTGCTGCCCCCGTGACTGCTGTAGCACCAGCCGCTGTGGCTGCACCTGCCGCCGTCGCGACTGCGGTCGCTGCCACTGCCGTGTCAGCACCGGCACATGCACCTGGTGCACCCACCTTGGGCTTGCCGCACGCATCGCCCTCGGTGCGCAAGTTCGCCCGCGAACTGGGCGTTCCGCTGGAAGAAGTCAAAGGCCAGGGCCTCAAAGGCCGCATCACCGTTGACGACGTGCAAGCCTTCACCAAGGCCGTCATGTCCGGCACCGCCCAGACCAAGGCTCAAGCAG
>JBFZCK010000020.1:0-3366 GCA_041307965.1 Burkholderiales bacterium
CCCAAGCTTGCAGCTCGGCTTGCCAAGAGCGGCCCGAGAGCGTGAGCAGGGTTTGCTGGATGTCGGCTTCGGTGATGGGGCCGCCTTGGCTGCTGCGCCACAGCGACTGCACCACCGCGTCGAGTGTGGTGCGGCCCTCTGTGCGCAAGCTCAGGTCCAGGCACAGCGCCACCAGCGCGCCCTTGGTGTAGTAACTCACCGTGGCGTTGGGGGTGTTCTCACCCATGCGGTAGTACTTGGTCCAAGCGTCAAAACTGGCTTGGGCCACGCTTTGCAGGTGACGCCCAGGCGTTTGCAAGACCTGGTTGTGGTGCTTGGCCACGAGCTGCAAATACACCTCGTCGCTGATCAGCCCGGCGCGGCGCAGGATCAGGTCGTCGTAGTAGCTGGTGAAGCCTTCGAACCACCACAAGAGTTCGCTGTGGTTCTCGCGGTCGTAGTCGATCGTGCTGAGCTCACTCGGGCGCAAACGCTTGACGTTCCAGGTGTGGAAGTACTCGTGGCTGATGAGGCCGAGCAAGGTGGTGTAGCCGTCGCTGGCTTTGAGCGTGGCGTTGGTGCTGCTGCTGGGCAGGTCGGCGCGTTGGGCGATCAAGGCGGTGGAGTTGCGGTGCTCCAAGCCGCCGTAGCCGTCGGCGGTGGCGTTGAGCATGAAGACGTAGCGCTCGAACGGTGCGCTGCCCGCCGGCGCATCGGCGCCGTGCCAAAAGTCGATCTCGGTCTCGCAAATGCGCTGCGTGTCGGCCAGCAAGCGTGCGCCATCGAAGGCGCCCGCGCCGCTGACCACAAAGCTGTGCGGCACACCGCGCGCCACGAAGTCGCCGCGCCAAAACGTGCCCATCTCCACCGGGCAGTCGACCAGCTCGTCGTAACTTGCAGCCAGGTAAGTGCCCCAGCCGCGCTCGTTGGTTTGCTCGGCGCGCAGGCCGGTGATGGCCGACCAATGCGCGGTGTGCTCGTTGTCCACCAAGCACAGTTGGTGCGGCGCATCGGTTTGACCGATCACGCGCAAGCACAAGCTCGTGCCGTTGAAAAACCCGCGCTGGGCATCGAGCCATGCCATGCGCACCGAGGCGTCCAAGGCATAGACCTCGTGATGAACCACCAAGGGTTGCTTGGGGTCGCACTGCACCTGCCACTGGTGTTTGTTGAGCTGGCGCACCACACAGGCTTGGCCGCCTTGCTCGGCGCGCAGGCCCTGCAGGTGTTGAGAAAACTCGCGCACCATGTAACTGCCCGGAATCCACACCGGCAAGCTCAGCACCTGTTCGGGCATGGGCTTGGCCACGCGCAGCGTGACGGCAAACAGGTGGCTGTGCGGGTGCAGCACCGCCACGTCATAAGCGACGGCGGCGGTCATTTTTGGGCGGCCAGTCCGCGTTCAATGGCCTTCATGTCGGCGCCTGCGATGCGGGTGCCGTCGGCCAAGAAACTGGTGGGGGTGCCGCTGATGCGGTGTTTTTGCGCGAAGGCCAGGTTGCGCGTCAAAGCCGCGGTGTCGCAGCTCATGGTGGGCGGTGTTTGACCCTCCAGCATCCAAGCGTTGTAAGCCTCGCTGGGGTTCTTGGCGCAGACGATGTTCTTGGCCTTGGTTTGTGAATCGGGGCCGAGCATGGCCACCACGAAGGTGTAGACGGTCACGTCGTTGAGTTTGACCAAGTCGCGCTCCAAGCGCTTGCAAAAACCGCAGTTCGGGTCGCTGAAGACAGCGATCTTGCGCGAACCGTTGCCGCGCACGGTGGTGATCGCATCTTTGAGAGGCAAGTCCTTGAAGGCGATGGCGGTGAGTTGGTTCAGTCGGGCTTCCGTCAGGTTCACACGCTGGCGGGTGTCGAACAAATCGCCCTGGAGCAACACGAAATCACCGTTGGCGTCGCTGTACATCAGTTCGGTGCCGTTGATGCGCACCTCGTACAAGCCCTTCATGGGCGTGGGTGTGACGCTGTCGATGGCCGGCAAGGAGGGCAGGCGTTGGCTGAGGTTTTTGCGGATGGTGGCTTCTTGGGCGACGGCGGTGCCGACGCACACGGTGAAAGCTGCCAAGAGGAGGGTGCGCCAGATCGGTTTGTGCATGGTGGGTTGGAAGTGAGGTGAATCAAAGAGAGGATCGGCCCATGGCGTGTTGCGCCATCCATTGTTTGATGGGGCCGCTGCGGTTGAATTGGTTCATGCCCCAGTTGCGCAGGGCTTGGATACGGCCATCGGTGTGGTCAAACAGGGCGAACAGGCCATCGGTGACCCAGGCCATGGCCTGCACGTCGGCGGCGCGCGCGCGCTCGTAGCGGCGCAACAAACGCATATCGCCCAAAGGCCGCCAGTACTCGCGTTCGCGCAGCACACGGGCGAGCTCGGCGACATCGGCCAAGCCCAGGTTCAAGCCCTGACCGGCCAAGGGGTGCATGGCGTGGGCCGCATCACCGGCCAAAGCCACGGTGCCTTCGGGGGTCTGGGCCAGCCAACGGTCGGCGGTGGACAGCTCCAGTGGCCAAGCTTGTGCCGCGCCGCTCACGCTGAGTTCGCCCAACACCGATTGGCTGCGGTTTTGCACCTCGGCCAACCAGTCGCCCGAGGCGATGCGCGCATCGGTGCGTTCGGTGGGGGCCGACCACACCAAGGCCACGGTGCGCCCATCGGGGCCGCCCATGGGCAAGAAGGCCATGATCTCGCCGTGGGCAAACCACTGGTGCGCCACGCCGCCGTGTGGGCGCTCGCATTGCAGCCGCGCCGCCAAGGCTTTGTGCGCATAAGGCTTGACCAAAAAGTCCAAACCCTTGGCCGCGCGCGTGCTGCTGCGCTTGCCTTCACACACCACCGTCAAGGCCGCGTGGGGGGCTTCGCTCAGGCACTCGATGCCGCTGTGGAACGAGACCGCTTGCGCCAGCTGCGCTTCGAGCGCGGGCACGTCCACGATCCAGCCCAGCGAGTCCGCGCCTTGATCGTGAGCGTCAAAGCCCACATGACCGCCCGCGTCGGCCTGCACGCGCATGGCGCTGATGGCGGTGGCGCTGTGGCCGTCGCTGGGCCAAGCGCGAAGCGATTCCAACAAACGGCGCGACTCGGCGTTGAGGGCGTAGGCGCGCACGTCGGGCGCGGGGCTGCTGGGCGCGGGGCCATTGACCAAGGCCACCCGCAAGCGGTCTTGGGCCAACAACAAGGCCAGACTTTGGCCCACAATGCCGCCGCCGCGAACGACCACGTCAAAACGGCGACCGCTGGGCGAAGGTTGGGAAGAGGGGTTCATGGCCCCATTCTAGGGAATCGGGTGAGAATCCCCCCATGACCATGAACGACCGTTTCGAAGCCACCATCGCCCAGCTGTGGGTCTACCCCATCAAGTCCTGTGCGGGGGTGTCGCTGACACAGTCC
>JBFZCK010000021.1:0-6227 GCA_041307965.1 Burkholderiales bacterium
CTTCGGGCACCAAGCCTTGCAAGGTGCAACCAAAGGCGGTGGACATGCCGACCTCCACGGCCACGGGCGATGCGGCGTTCAGCCGGTTGTGCTCGCGCACCGCACTCACCACTTGGCGCAACTCGGCGAGCATCGCTTCGTGCGTCTTGCGCACATTGGCCAAGGAGTGCGCCTCGCTGGCCGAGACGGGCACGGTGATTTTGTGCACGCCCGCGGCCAGCGCGGCCACCGCCCCCTGCAGGTTGGGCACCAAGGCCATGACGCGCAGCCCCGCATGACGCCGGGCGTGTTGCACCACTGGCGCGGTGTCGGCCATTTGCGGCAGCAGTTTGGGCGACACAAACGAGCCCACCTCGATTTCGCGCAAACCCGAGGCGGCCAACGCGTCGATCCAGCGGCACTTGGCCTCGGTGGGCATCACCGTGGTGATGGACTGCAGGCCATCGCGTGGCCCGACTTCGCTGATCAATACGTCCGTCAATGCATGCTCCTGTGATCTGACCCCGACCATGACACCCGGATTCGGGTGCCCCGCCCCGCTTGGACGGGGCTGTGCAATTGCCAATCGGCTTGGTGCTGCAGAGCGATTTCACGAACGATGGCCAAGCCCAAACCATTGCCTTTGATCGACGGATCGGCAGCCCCACGGTAGAAGCGCTCAAACACGTGGGCTTGGTGCTCGGCCGCAATGCCGGGGCCATTGTCTTCCACCTCAAACCACCTCGCGCCGACCCGAACGGTGATGTGCACCCCAGATCCGCCGTGCACCATGGCGTTGTCGATCAGGTTACTCAAGGCTTCGCTCAACAACAAAGGCACGCCTTGAACCTCGCAGCGCGCCATGTCCGACTCAAAACCCAAATCGTCACCCCGCTCGTGTGCTTGAAGCAACCGCGCCTCGGCGACCGTTTGGGCCAAGGTCACCAAGTCCACCGTTTCCCAATGCTGCATATCACCCGCGTGCTCCACTTGCGTCAAGGCCAACAGTTGCTCCGACAAACGCGCTGCATCACCTGCGGTGCGGTGAATGGCGTGGATCAGATCCGCTTGGTTGGACCCGGCTTGACCGCGCAAGAGCAAATCGGCTTGCGTTTTTAAGATGGTCAACGGTGTCCTGAGTTGATGCGCGGCGTTGTCCAAGAATCGTTTTCGGATGACGATCAAACGTCCCAAACGAGCCACGTGGGCATTGAGCGTGTCGATCAAGGGTTGCAACTCTTTGGGCGTCTGAATCAATTGGATGGGCGAAAAGTCGTCGTCGGATCGGTTGGCCAATTGGCGGCGAAACGCCTCCAGGGGACGAATGCCACGCTGCACACCCACAAACACCAGCACAGCAGCCGCCAACAACACCCAAGCTTGACCCACCAAGGTTTCACGCAACACTTGGGCGATGAGTTGATCGCGGACCTCACGGGTTTCGATCACGGTGATTTGAACCACCGGTGGCGACGCAGGGGTGCTGTCCACCACGTGGACCAAACGCGCCACCCGCACCGATTCACCACGGTACACACCATCGTCAAAACTCACCAAGGCAAAAAACTTCACCGATCTCGCCCCCTCGGAGGCCAACAACGGCACCTCCGGGTTGCCTGCCAACCAACGCCCGTCATCGCTGTCGATGCGGTAAAGCAAGCGAGCACCGGTGTGGTTCTCAAACAGATAGCCCGCCCCCTTGAGCACGTCCAACCGCAACGTGCCATCCACCCACTGCAGTTCTTCGGCCAAAGTCCGGGTGGCCAAATACAAAGATCGGTCGTGGGCCTCGTCGGCCACTTGCACCGCCCGCCCATAGGTCCACCACGCGTTGACTGCGATCAGTCCAATCAATGGCACCAGCAACCAAACCAACAAACGGCGCCGCAAAGAAGCAGATGACCAATCGGTGGCTTTCATGTTTTGGACACCGTCAACATGTAGCCCAAACCACGGAAGGTGGTGATGCACACGGTGGACTGGGTGTGCTGCTCCAGTTTCTTGCGCAAACGGTGAATCAACACCTCCACCGCATCCAAGCCTGCGTCTTCGTCGCTGAACACCGCGCGGTGCAATCGGTCTTTGCTCAAGGTTTTGTTGGCCGAATTCAAGAGCTCCCTGAGCGCTGCGGTTTCACGCTTGGACAAGGCCAAAGGCTCGGTTCGCCAACGCACCTCGCCGTGAACGTCCAAACTCAATTCACCCAAACTCAGTTGACCGGTGCGCTGCCGCCCTTGGCGTCGCAACAAGGCCGCCAACCGGGCCTCCAACTCGGCCAACTCGAACGGCTTGGTGAGGTAATCATCGGCGCCCAGGTTCAGGCCTTGCACTCGGTCGGGCACACCGGCTCGCGCCGTCAACATCAAAACCGGCACACCGTCACCCGCTTGGCGCAACTGCTCGAGCACGGTCAAGCCGTCGGGTCCGGGGATTTGTACATCCAGCACCACCACATCAAAACCGTGTTGAGGCTTCAACTGCGCTTGGGCTTGCCAGCCATCCTGCGCAAAAGACACGTCCATGCCTGCTTGGCGAAGCGCCGTGCCCACCCAGAGGGCCAACTCAGGGGTGTCTTCGACCAACAGCACACGGGGACTCAGGGTATTTACCAGCATCTTTTGAAAGCCAATTGACAGCCAGCGCCACGGCCCTTGACCAACAATCCCAACACCAATGGCGATAAGCGCCTGTTGGCTGGACTTTCAAATTCTGACACAGGAGACCTCCATGCAATTCACCAAACGCGACTTCCTCAAACTCAGCGCCATGAGCGGCGCCAGCTTGGCACTGCCCTCTTGGGCACAAGCCAAGCCATTGTTCGATGCGATCAACATGTTCGTGCCCGCAGCGCCAGGCGGCGGCTGGGACGGTACGGCCCGCGCCTTGGAGCGCGCGGCCACCACCGCCGGTTTGGTCGGCGCCATGCAGTTTGAGAACGTCGGCGGCGCCGGCGGTATGGTGGGCTTGCCCCGCTTTGTGAACCAGCGCAAAGGCCAGGGCAATGCGCTGATGGTGGGCGGCTCGGTGATGGTCGGTGCGGCCATCGCGAACAAGAGCCCTGTGACCATGAAAGATGTCACCCCCATCGCTCGCCTGACCGAAGAGGCCGGCGTGGTCGTGGTGCCCGCCTCGGGCAACATCAAAACGTGGAAACAATTGATCGACGCGCTCAAGGCCAACCCCAAAGCCGTGTCCGTGGCTGGCGGTAGCGCTGGCGGTACCGACCACCTGATTTTGGGCATGATGATCCAAGCCCTGGGCCGCAGCCCCAAAGAAGCCGCTTACGTGGCCTTCGCTGGCGGCGGCCCCGCCAACGCCGCCATTCTGGGTGGTCAGGTGACGGCTGGTATTTCCGGCTACTCCGAGTTTGAAGAGCAAATCAAGGCCGGCAAGATGATCGCCTTGGCCACCTCGGGCAGCCGCCGCATCCCCGGCGTGGACGTGCCCACCATGACCGAACTGGGTCTGAAGGTGAACATGTCCAACTGGCGCGGCGTTTTTGCTGGCCCAGGCTTGAGCGCCGCTCAAACGACGGCTTTGACCAACTTGGTGACCCAGATCGTCAAATCCAACGCGTGGAAGCAAGAGCTCGAGACCCGCAAGTGGTCCGACGTGTTCTTGGCTGGTGATGCGTTCAAACGCGAACTCACCGCCAACATCGCCGACACCGAAGTGGTGATGAAAGACCTGGGCCTGGCATGAACCCCCGCCGCGTCGCACTGATCTTGTTGGCCATCTGCGGGGTTGCGGCCTGGCAGGTGACCATCATTCCGGAGTCGGCCATACAAATGGCCGTGGGTCCCGTCTTGGTGCCTGCGGTCATCGCGGGGGCCTTGACCTTGTTCAGCGTCCTCTATGGGATCAGTGCCTGGCGCGGCCGCCAGGTGGACGAAAGTTTGGCGCCGGAGCAAACCCCTTTGCCCGGCAGCCAACGCCGCATGACGACCTTGCTGGTCGGTGGCGTCTTGTTCATGGCTTTGGTCGACTCGATCGGCTTTGTCATTCCTGCCACCTTGTGTGGCATGTGCATCGCCAAGGCGTTTGACGCCCCGTTTGGGTTCAAGTCATTCGCCATTTGTGGTGGTGTCTCCGCGTTTTTCTGGTGGTTGTTTGCCGTGGTGTTGGGTGTGGGCTTGGGCCCCGCTTTGCCATGGGGTTTTTAAGGTATCGGCATGTCCTCTTTTGACGCGCTGCTGGGCGGTTTTTCGACCGCCTTGCAACCCACCACCCTGATGTGGGGCTTTGTGGGTTGTTTCGTGGGTACCTTGGTCGGTGTGCTGCCCGGTTTGGGCCCCGCCTTGACCATCGCTTTGCTCCTACCCCTGACCTACCACGTGCCCGCCACCAGCATGTTCGTGATGTTCGCGGGCATTTATTACGGCGCTGCTTATGGCGGCTCCACCACCTCCATTTTGCTCAACACCCCTGGCGAAACGTCGTCGGTGGTGACCGCATTGGAAGGCAACAAAATGGCGCGCAGCGGTCGCGCCGGGCAGGCCTTGGCCACGGCCGCCATCGGCAGTTTTGTGGCCGGCACCATCGGCACCTTGGCCTTGACTTTCTTTGCGCCCCTGATTGTGGACATGGCCCTCAAATTTGGCCCTGCCGAATACTTCAGTTTGATGGTGCTGTCCCTGGTCGCCGTGTCGGCCGTGCTGGGCAGCTCGGTCTTGCGTGGCTTGGTGGCTTTGGCTTTGGGCCTGCTCTTGGGCATGGTGGGTATTGATTTGCAAACCGGTCAAATGCGTTTTGCGTTCGGTCAGGCGCAATTGCTCGACGGCATTGAAATCACCGTGGCGGCCGTCGGTCTGTTCGCCGTGGGTGAAGCCCTGTATTTATCGTGGCAAGGTCGCAGCGGCAAAACCAGCGAGCTCATGAAGGTCTCGGGCAGCTTGTGGATGAGCGCACAAGACTGGGCGCGCTCTTGGAAAGCTTGGATTCGGGGTGCTTTGTTCGGTTTCCCGATTGGCGCCATGCCCGCCGGTGGCGCGGAGTTACCGACGCTGCTGTCTTATTACACCGAAAAGAAACTCTCCAAACACCCCGAGGAATTTGGTCACGGCGCCATCGAAGGCGTGGCCGGCCCCGAAGCGGCGAACAACGCCTCGGCCGCGGGTGTGTTGATGCCTTTGTTGACCTTGGGCATTCCCACCTCGGCCACGGCCGCGGTGATCCTGTCGGCCTTTGAAGGCTACGGCATCCAAACCGGACCCCAACTTTTCTCGAACAACGGTGGCTTGGTCTGGACGCTGATTGCCAGCCTCTACATCGGCAACGTCATCTTGTTGGTGCTCAACCTGCCCTTGGTCAGCCTGTGGGTGAAGCTGCTGAAGATTCCGCCACCTTGGTTGTACGCCGGCATCATCGTGGTCTCGGTCATCGGTGTGTACGGTGCGGGCAATTCCGTGTTCAACGTGGGCTTGTTGTTTGTCTTTGGTTTGCTCGGCTACGTGATGCGCCGCTTTGACTTCCCGGCAGCCCCTGTGCTGGTGGGCCTGATCTTGGCCCCCATGGCGGAGCAATCGCTTCGTCAAGCGCTGATCATCAGCCAAGGCGACTGGAGTGCGTTTGTGACGCGCCCCATCTCCGCCAGCCTCCTGTTCGTTGCCTTGTTGCTTTTGGTGGGCAAGCCCCTGTTCAAGCGCATCAAAGGCTTGGCCTGAAGTCGCCCCCCGCTCAGGCCAACATCAAGGCCTCAAGCTTGAAGGTGTCCGCCGCGAAAGCTCGGATACCTTCTGCCAACTTCTCGGTGGCCATGGCATCCTCGTTCATCGCATAACGGAAACCGGCTTCGTTGTAAGCCACGGCGGGGATGTCCATGCCACGAGCGGATTGGGCATCCAAGGCCAAGCTCAGCGGCGCGTCATTCGCCGCGAGTTGGGCCAAGAGTTCGGGGCTGATGGTCAACAAATCGCAACCCGCCAAAGCGGTGATTTGGCCCACGTTGCGAAAGCTCGCGCCCATGACTTCGGTGGCGATGCCGTGTTTTTTATAGAAGTTAAAAATGCGGCGCACCGACTGCACACCCGGGTCGTTCGGGCCGGCCATGGCGGCCTCGTCCCAACTGCTGCCCGCTTGTTTTTTGTACCAGTCGTAAATGCGGCCCACAAACGGCGAAATGAGTTGCACTTGGGCTTGACCACAAGCCACCGCTTGAGCAAATGAGAACAACAGGGTCAGGTTGGTTCGGATGCCTTCGCGCTCCAGTTCGGCCGCGGCTTGAATGCCTTCCCACGTGGCAGCGATTT
>JBFZCK010000022.1:0-10956 GCA_041307965.1 Burkholderiales bacterium
GAGCGCGTATTGCGCAGAGATTGATTTTTATCAAGGTTCCGTGTCGTCCCATGGGGGACACTCGGGAGAGTGACATTATTGAGGAGTCCTGTATGTCGGTTTTAACCCAGGCCAGTCAAGCGACGGCCTACAACGACAAAGTCGTTCGGCAGTTCGCCATCATGGCGGTGGTCTACGGCGTCATTGGTATGTTGATGGGCGTCATCATCGCCGCCCAATTGACATGGCCTGCGCTGAACTTCGGTATTGAGTGGTTGAGCTACGGTCGCTTGCGTCCTTTGCACACCAATGCCGTGATTTTTGCGTTTGGTGGCTCGACTTTGTTCGCCACCAGCTACTACGTCGTTCAGCGCACCTGTCAGTCGCGCTTGATTTCCGACAAGTTGGCCGCCTTCACCTTCTGGGGTTGGAACGCGGTCATCTTGGGTGCGGTGATCACTTTGCCCATGGGCCTGACCCAGAGCAAGGAATACGCCGAACTGATCTGGCCGATCGACTTGCTCATCGCCGTGGTCTGGGTGGCTTACGCGTTCGTGTTCTTCGGCACCGTGGGCATCCGCAAGGTTCGTCACATTTATGTGGCCAACTGGTTCTTCGGCGCCTACATCATCGCCGTGGCCTTGCTGCACATCTTCAACAACATCCAAGTGCCCACCAGCATGACGCACAGCTACTCGGCCTACGCCGGGGTGCAAGACGCCATGATGCAATGGTGGTACGGCCACAATGCCGTGGGCTTCTTCTTAACCGCCGCTTTCCTGGGCATGATGTACTACTTCATCCCCAAGCAAGCCGAACGTCCGGTGTATTCCTACCGTTTGTCGATCGTGCACTTCTGGGCGCTGATCTTCACGTACATGTGGGCGGGTCCTCACCACCTGCACTACACCGCTTTGCCCGACTGGACGCAGTCCGTGGGCATGATCTTCTCTTTGATTCTGTTGGCACCCAGCTGGGGCGGCATGATCAACGGCATCATGACCTTGTCGGGTGCATGGCACAAGCTGCGCGATGACCCCATCTTGCGCTTCTTGATCGTGTCTTTGTCTTTCTACGGCATGTCGACCTTCGAAGGTCCGATGATGGCCATCAAGACTGTCAACGCGCTGAGCCACTACACCGACTGGACCGTGGGTCACGTGCACTCCGGCGCTTTGGGCTGGGTGGGCTTGGTGTCCATGGGTTCTTTGTATTACTTGGTGCCCCGTTTGTTCGGTCAAACCAAGATGCACTCGGTGCCCGCCATTGAATTGCACTTCTGGTTGGCCACCGTGGGTATCGTGCTCTACATCGCCGCGATGTGGATTGCCGGTGTGATGCAAGGCCTGATGTGGCGCTCCATCAACCCCGATGGCAGCTTGACCTACACCTTTGTGGAGTCTGTTAAGGCCACTTTCCCCTTCTATGTGATTCGCTTGTTGGGTGGTTTGCTCTACCTGAGCGGCATGGTGATCATGGCTTGGAACGTCTACAAAACCGCGATTCAAGGCCGCATCGTTGATGTGCGCATCCCCGAAGTTAACGCGGCCCACGCCTGAGGAGTAAGAGAACATGGCTCAACATGAAAAGGCCGTCGGCCACGCTCGCATCGAGACCAACAACTTCCTCATGATCGTGCTCATCACGCTCGTGGTGGCGGTGGGTGGTCTGGTGGAAATCGTCCCCCTGTTTTTCCAAAAGTCCACCACCCAGCCGGTCGAAGGTTTGAAGCCCTACACCGCGCTGCAATTGGCCGGTCGCGACATCTATGTCAAAGAGGGTTGCTACAACTGTCACTCGCAGATGATTCGCCCCTTCCAGTCCGAAACCTTGCGGTATGGCCACTACTCCTTGGCCGGTGAGTTCGTTTACGACCGTCCGTTCCAGTGGGGCTCCAAGCGCACCGGTCCTGACCTGCACCGCGTGGGCGGCCGTTACAGCGACGAATGGCACCGCATTCACTTGTTGAATCCGCGCGATTTGGTGCCCGAATCCAACATGCCGGCTTACCCATGGCTGGACAAGAGAGCCGTGGACGCCGACGTCATGCCCAAGCGCATGGAAGTTTTGCGCACCTTGGGCGCGCCTTACACGGATGAGGAAATTGCCCAGTCCGTGGAAGACGTCAAAGGCAAAACCGAATTGGAAGCCGTGATTGCTTACCTGCAGGTGCTTGGCACTGCGGTGAAGTGATCCAAGGAGTTCATATGGACATCAACGATCTGCGCAGCACCGTCACCGTGGTGAGCTTGCTGACCTTTTTGGGCATCATCGTTTGGGCTTGGTCCAAGCGCAACCAAGCCAGTTTTGATGAGGCAGCCGAGCTGCCCTTCAAAGACGAATGACCCCTGGCTAGACACTAGAGAAATACCATGAGCGACTTTACAAGTGAATTTTGGCACCTGTACGTGGCCGGCCTGACGATCGTGAGTATCGTGGCCTGTTTGATCCTGTTGTGGATCAGCAGCACGACCAAGGTCAAGGCTTCGAGCGACAACACCACCGGCCACACGTGGGACGGTGACCTGCAAGAGATGAACAACCCCCTGCCACGCTGGTGGGTGTATTTGTTCATCATCACCGTGGTCTTTTCTTTGATCTACGGTGTGCTGTACCCCACTTTCGGTCGGTACCCAGGCGTTTTGGGTTGGTCCTCCACCGGCGCTCACCAAGCTGAAGGTGACAAATTGCAGGCCGCCATTGCGCCGCTGTACGCCAAGTTCAAAGACATGAAGGCCGAAGACCTGTCCAAGGACAGCCAAGCCATGGCCATTGGCGAGCGCTTGTTCATGAACAACTGCGCGCAATGCCACGGCTCAGACGCCCGCGGCAGCCGCAGCTTCCCCAACTTGTCGGATAACGATTGGTTGTGGGGCGGTGATCACGACATCATCAAAGCCACTCTGACCGATGGCCGTATGGGTGTCATGCCCCCGATGGCGGCGGCTGTGGGCAGCGCCGAAGACGTTCGCAACGTGGCCCACTATGTGATGAGCTTGTCGAAAACGCCCCACGACCCTGTGCGTGCGGTGCAAGGTGCGCCGAAGTTCGCGGCTTGCGCAGCTTGCCACGGTGCCGACGGCAAAGGCAACAACGCCATGGGTGCGCCCAACCTGACCGACGATGTTTGGTTGCATGGCTGGGGCGAAGAGGCCATCATTCGCGCGGTCAACGGTGGTTTCACCAACCAAATGCCCGCACAAGCTGGCAAGCTGACCGCCGATCAAATCCACGTCTTGGGTGCTTACGTTTGGGGTTTGTCCAAAAACGCATCGGCGCAATAAATGGCACAACAAAAAATCATTCCCATTGCGCCAGTGAACGGCGACGACGAGATCGAGGTCTCGTTGTACGCCGCACGGCAAAAAATTTATCCCCGCTCTGTGGCGGGGTTTTTTTCTGCTTGGCGTTGGCTGACCGTCTGGATCACCCAGCTGGTCTTTTATGGCTTGCCTTGGCTGCAATGGAATGACCGACAAGCGGTCTTGTTCGATTTGGAGGCGCGCCGCTTCTACATCGCGGGTTTGGTTTTGCATCCGCAAGACTTCATTTACCTGACCGGTTTGTTGGTGATCTCGGCATTGGCCCTGTTTTTGTTCACGGCCATTGCGGGTCGCTTGTGGTGTGGCTACGCTTGCCCGCAAACGGTCTACACCGAGATGTTTTTGTGGATAGAGAAGAAGGTCGAAGGCGATCGCTCGGCCCGCATGCGTTTGGATCAAGCGGGCTTCTCGTTGGCCAAACTCGGTAAAAAGTGGACCAAACACGGTTTGTGGATGGTCTTGGCCCTGTGGACTGGTTTTACGTTTGTGGGCTACTTCACGCCCATCCGTGAGTTGGCCGCCTTGAGCCTGGCCTTCACCTTGGGCCCTTGGCAAACCTTCTGGGTGTTCTTCTATGGCTTTGCCACCTATGGCAACGCCGGTTTCATGCGCGAGCAGGTGTGCAAATACATGTGCCCCTACGCCCGCTTTCAAAGCGCCATGTTCGACAAAGACACGCTCATCGTCACGTACGACGAAGAGCGCGGCGAGCCCCGTGGACCTCGCTCAAAAAAGGCCGATCCCTCGGCCATGGGCTTGGGTGCCTGTGTCGATTGCAGTTTGTGCGTTCAGGTGTGTCCCACGGGCATCGATATTCGCAACGGCCTGCAATACGAGTGCATTGGCTGTGGCGCCTGTATCGATGTCTGCAACGACGTGATGGACAAGGTGGGCTACCCCCGTGGTTTGGTGAAATACGCCACCCAAAACGGCTTGGCCAACCACTGGAGCAAAACCGAGATGTTGCGCCGGGCCATGCGCCCACGTGTCTTGATTTATTCTGGTATTTTGTTGGCCATCACGGCCGCCGTTTTCATCAGTTTGTTCATGCGCACGCCGCTCAAGGTGGATGTGATTCGTGACCGAGGCGCATTGGCGCGCATGGTGGAGCAGGGCCGCATCGAAAACGTGTTCCGCTTGCAAATCATGAACGTGACCGAAGTGCCGCAACGCTATTCGGTTTCGGTGCGGGGCCTCGACGGTATCGTGATTGCGTCAGAGCACGAGTTCGACGTGCTGCCCGCCGAGGTTCGTTCGGCGGTGGTGCGTGTGCAGATTCCACCCGGCGCATCGTCTGGTTCCTACCCGATCGACTTTGACATTCAAGCCATTGGCCAGGAAGATGTGAGGGTTCGCGAACCCGCCGCCTTCTTGGTTCCGCGCTAACCCTTCTCAGGAGTCCACCATGAACACCCCAGCAAAGCCTTCCACTCCTTGGTGGCGTGTGCCGCACATGTGGTTGGTGGTGGGCGGGCCTGCGTTGGTGGTGGTGGCTTGTGCCATCACGGTCACCATCGCTGTCCAACACCCCGATCAGGTGTTGGACAAGGCCTCTTACCAACGCGATTTGGCTTTTGCCAACCAATTGGAAGGCCAAGCCCGCATCGATGCCTTGGCCAAGTTGCAGCCTGCGCACCAAGCCCGCAACCACGCGGCATCGCCCGTGGTGCCTGCACCCCAGTGAATCTCTAACCTCAATAGGGCGTGACCATGCTGTTACAACGTTGGATGTGGATTGCTTGGCCCGCCTTTTTGGTGGCGGGCCTCATGGAAATGGCGGTGTTTGCGGTCGTTGACCCCGCCGATTTGAATTGGATGGGCTCATCCATCAACGGGTCGCGTGAGGCGGTTTACACCGTGGCCTTTTTTGTGTTTTGGGCACTGGCCATGGTCTCTAGCGCTTTGACCACCCTGTTGTCCTTGTCGCCCTTTGAGGTCAACCGTTGCCCGGTGCCGGCCTCTGAGCGTCCCGCGTCCTGTTGCGCTGAGGCGGGTGAGCCCAAGGCCTAAGGCCTTGCTCAAACGCAGTTGGGTGGGTTGACAATGGCCTGAAGGGCCTCGGTGTCCTTGATCATCACGTAGCGTTGTTTGACTTCGATGATGCCGTCGTCAACGAATTTGGAGAACGTGCGACTGACGGTCTCTAACTTCAGCCCCAAATAGCTGCCAATTTCTTCGCGCGTCATGCGCAAAACCAGCTCGGAGGCTGAAAATCCCCGCGCGTGCAAACGCTGAACCAAGTTGAGCAAAAACGCGGCCACACGTTCCTCGGCACGCATGCTGCCGAGCAAGAGCATCACACCCTGATCCCGCACAATCTCGCGGCTCATGATTTTGTGCACGTGGTGTTGAAGCGAGGTGAACTCACGGGAGAGTTCTTCAAGCTGGGCAAACGGCATCACACACACTTCAGCATCTTCAAGTGCCACCGCATCGCAGGTGTGTTGGTCGCTCACGATGCCGTCCAAGCCGATGATTTCGCCCGTCATCTGAAAGCCGGTGACTTGATCGCGACCATCTTGGGTGGTGATGCGGGTTTTGAAAAATCCTGAGCGAACGGCAAACAAGGCGCTGAAGCGCTCGCCGGCGCTGAACAAGGCTTCACCGCGCTTGATGCGTCGGCGGCTGGAGACCACCGCGTCGAGTTTGTGCATCTCCTCGGCTTTGAGCCCCATGGGCAAACACAGCTCGCGCAAATTGCAGCTGGAACAAGCGACTTTGATGCTGGGCAGATCCATGAGTGGCTTTCGGTGTTGATTGAGCATAACCCATGACGAATATTGAGTCGGGAAAACCCTCGGGCTTTTGTCCAAGACGCCAGATCTCAGCATTGTTTGACGCACGTCAAGGCCAAGCCGCCCACCGGAGGCTAGAGTCGGTTATCCCTTAGGAGCTGATCGTGAGCCATGCCATTGCCGATGATTTGTTGAAGCGTTTTGACGTCCCCGGTCCCCGGTACACCTCGTACCCCACGGCCGATCGGTTCATCGAAGCCTTTGGAGAGCCTGAGTACATACAAGCCTTGGAGCAGCGGGGCGCGGCGGCTTTGGGTGCCGCTTTGTCCTTGTATGTGCACATCCCCTTTTGTGATTCGGTGTGCTACTACTGCGCCTGCAACAAAGTCATCACCAAGCACCACGAACGCGCCGCCGAGTATTTGCGTTACTTGGAGCGCGAGGTGGCCTTGCAAGTGGCGCATTTTGGCCGTGGCCACAGCGTGTCGCAACTGCACTTGGGTGGCGGCACCCCCACGTTTTTGAGCGACGATGAGCTGCGTCAGCTCATGGGTATGCTGCGCCAGCATTTCAATTTGGTGGCTGGCGGTGAGTACTCAGTTGAAGTCGACCCGCGCACGGTCAACACCGAACGACTGCAAACCCTGTTCGATTTGGGCTTTAACCGCTTGAGTTTTGGGGTGCAAGATTTTGATCCCATGGTGCAAAAAGCGGTCCACCGCGTTCAACCCGCCGAGCAGGTGTTTGAGCTGGTGGCATCGGCTCGGCGCATCGGTTTTGAGTCGCTCAACGTCGATTTGATTTACGGTTTGCCTTTGCAAACGCCCGAGTCGTTTGCGCGCACCCTGCAGCAAGTCAGTGAACTGCGACCCGATCGCATTGCCTTGTATGGCTACGCGCATTTGCCCGAGCGCTTCAAGCCACAACGGCGCATTCACGCCGCGGAATTGCCCTCGGCTGGCCAAAAGTTAACCATGCTCTCCATGTCCTTGGACGCCCTGAGCGATGCGGGGTATGTGTATGTCGGTATGGATCACTTCGCCTTGCCCAACGACGCCTTGGCCGTGGCCAAGCGGCAAGGCCGTTTGCACCGCAATTTTCAAGGCTACAGCACCCAACCCGACTGCGATTTGATTGCCCTGGGCGTCTCAGCGATTGGTCGTGTGGGGGCAACTTACAGCCAAAATGCCAAGACCTTGGAGGCGTATTACGACGCCTTGGATCAAGGCCGTTTGCCCATCGTGCGCGGTTTGGCCTTGAGCCGCGACGACATCCTTCGCCGCTCGGTGATCATGGCTTTGATGTGCCAAGGCGAGATCTTGTTTGAATCGATTGAGTTGGGACACCTGATCCAGTTCCAGCGCTATTTCACGCGCGAGTTGGAGATCTTGCGCGACTTCGAACAAGAGGGTTTGGTGCGCATCAGCGAAAGCGGTGTGGAAGTGACCGACGCCGGCTGGTATTTGGTGCGGGCCATCGCCATGGTGTTCGACAAAAATTTGCAGACGGATTTGGATCGCGCCCGTTTCTCCAAAATCATCTGAGCCCCTCGGGCTGGGCATCCGTTAGCATTCGCACATGCAAACTTCGATGGCCTTGACGGCCTTGTTCATGGGGCTGGTGGGTGGGCCCCACTGCGTGGCCATGTGCGGTGCGGCTTGCGCTGGCATCAGCCGAGCTGCTGGTGCGCGCAGCACGCCAGCCCTGTGGACCTTTCAATTGAGCCGAATGCTGGGCTATGCCGCCTTTGGCGCGTTCGCCGCGGGATCGGTGCAAGGCTTGGCTTGGCTGGGCACGAACACCGCGGTGGTTCGTCCCTTGTGGTCCATGTTCCATGTGGCGGCCTTGCTCATGGGCTTGGCCTTGCTCTGGCGCGCCCGCCAACCGGCTTGGATGGAGGACTGGGCACAGGCCGTGTGGCGACGCGCCAAGCCCGTGCTCACGCGCATGGGTGCCAAAGCGCCGGTGGTGCTGGGCGTGGCTTGGGCACTCATGCCGTGTGGCTTGCTGTATTCCGCGTTGTTGGTCGCGTCGTTGTCGGCCAGTGCATGGGATGGCGCTTTGATCATGGCCTTGTTTTCCATCGGCACTTCGGTGTCTTTGACCTTGGGGCCTTGGTTGTTCCTGCGCTTGAATGGCGCACGCTCCGGCGCATGGGGCATTCGTTTGGCCGGTGTTGCCTTGGCGTCCACCTCTGGCTGGGCCTTGTGGATGGGCATCACCAACCCGACCGGATTGTGGTGTGCCTGATTCAGTGCTGCTGGGTCTTTGAGCTGGGCAGGGTGGCCACGACCAAGCCCAAGAGCGAGACCGCAAACGCCAGCGATTGCCATGCATTGAGCGTTTCGCCCATCCACACCACCCCGACCGCGGCGGCACTCAAGGGCAGCATCACCGTGAACACCCCAGCGCGTGAGGCTGGGACGTGGCGCAAGCCGGTCATCCACAACCACACACTCCACACGCTGGCGGCCAGGCCGTAGAAGACCAACAGGGTCCAGTTGGACAAGCTCACTTGGGCAAAGTCAAACGACAGCGCGACCCACAAACCCATGGGGGTGACCAACACCAAGCCCCAGAGGTTGATCAAGGCGGCGATGCGCTTGGGGCCGATCTGGCCCGTTAAGCGTTTGCCAATGACCACATAAGCGGCTTCGCACACCACCGCGGCAAAGACCAAGGCATTGCCCAGCCATGCGCTTTGGCTGTTTGCGTGGGGTGCTTTGCCCCAAGAGAAGAGGGCCATGCCGACGGCTGCGCAGCCGATGGCGATGGCGCTGCGCCAGCCCAGGCGTTCGCGCAAAAACACCGCGCTGAGCAAGGCCACCACGGCAGGAATCGACGACATGACCAGGCCGGCGGCAACCGCACTGGTCATGCTCACGCCGTAGAGCATGCAAATCGAAAACAGAAAATTGCCCAAAAACGATTGTCCAAACAGGAGCCATTGGGTGGAGCGCTGCCACGGCGCTTCATCGGTGGGTCGTTTGAGCCAATGGGCCATGGCCACAGCACCGATACCAAAGCGCAACCAGGCCAGCAAGAGCACTGGAAAAATCAACACCAAAGGTTTGGACAGGGCCACGTAGCTGCCCACCAGACCCATGCTCAAGGCCAAGCTCATCCAAGCCCACCATGGGGCCATGTTGGGCGTGTGGGCTTGGGTGTGTGTGGTGATCATCGGGTGATTATTCTCCACCTCAGCTCGCATTTCACGATGGCATTTTTATTTTCACAATGTGGTGTTTGAAAATGTTGCGCTGCCACAATATTTTTCAATATAAAAAACTGTTTTTCATATTGAGAAATTAAATTCATAAGCCCATGATTTACATCAATAAAATATTTATCTTATATAAGACATAAGAGCTTCACAAAGTCTTCTATAAGACTTAAAGTAGAGGCATCGGTGCAGCAAAGCCTGTTGGCCTGCACCGTCTTTTTTTAAACCCTCTTGGAGTTCACCATGCCCCAATCCTTGAACGAGCAACTCAGCCGTCAACAACAAATCGAAGCCCTGGAAAAAGACTGGGCGACCAACCCCCGTTGGAAGGGTGTCAAGCGCGGTTACACCGCCGCTGACGTCGTGCGTTTGCGCGGCAGCATGCCCATCGAGCACACCTTGGCCAAGCGTGGTGCAGAAAAGCTCTGGGAAAAAGTCAACGGCGGCGCCAAAAAAGGCTACGTCAACGCCTTCGGCGCGATCTCTGCCGGTCAAGCCATGCAGCAAGCCAAAGCCGGCTTGGAAGCCGTGTACCTGTCGGGCTGGCAAGTCGCCGCTGACGGCAACACGTCTGAGACCATGTACCCCGACCAGTCGCTCTACGCGTACGACTCGGTGCCCACCATGGTTCGCCGCATCAACAACACCTTCAAGCGCGCCGACGAAATCCAATGGGGCCGTGGCATTAACCCAGGCGACAAAGAATTCATCGACTACTTCTTGCCCATCGTGGCCGACGCTGAAGCCGGTTTCGGCGGCGTGTTGAACGCCTTCGAATTGATGAAGAACATGATTGCCTCCGGTGCGGCTGGTGTGCACTTCGAAGACCAATTGGCTGCTGTGAAAAAATGCGGTCACATGGGCGGCAAAGTGTTGGTGCCTACCCAAGAAGCTTGCGAGAAGTTGATCTCTGCCCGTTTCGCGGCCGACGTCATGGGCACCTCCACCATCGTGTTGGCCCGTACCGATGCTGAGGCGGCCAACCTGATCACGTCCGACCACGACGCCAACGACAAGCCTTTCTTGACCGGTGAGCGCACCCAAGAAGGTTTCTACCGCGTCAAAAACGGTTTGGAGCAGGCCATCAGCCGCGGCGTGGCCTACGCGCCTTACGCCGATTTGGTGTGGTGCGAAACCGGCGTGCCAGACATCGGCTTTGCCCGCGAATTCGCACAAGCTGTGCACGCCGCTTGCCCAGGCAAGCTGTTGTCGTACAACTGCTCGCCATCGTTCAACTGGAAGAAAAACCTCAACGACAGCCAGATCGCTTCTTTCCAAGAAGACCTGTCCGCCTTGGGTTACAAGTACCAGTTCATCACCTTGGCTGGTATCCACATCAACTGGTACAACACATTCCAGTTCGCCAATGCATACGCCAACGGCGAAGGCATGAAGCACTACGTCAACATGGTGCAAGAGCCTGAGTTCGCAGCACGCGACAAGGGTTACACCTTCGTGTCACACCAACAAGAAGTGGGTGCAGGCTACTTCGACGACGTGACCACCGTGATCCAAGGCGGCTCGTCCTCCGTGAAAGCCTTGACCGGCTCGACCGAAGAAGAACAGTTCCATTAAGCACTTCAATCGAGAGATGGCCTGAAAGGGCTGCCTCTTGAATTGAACAAGGTTTGAGACCATCCAATGCGCGAGCGTTGGGTGGTTTTTTTTTAGGCTTTCAACGCTTGCACTTGTAGAC
>JBFZCK010000023.1:0-4819 GCA_041307965.1 Burkholderiales bacterium
CATCATGGCCGACCTGCAAGGCCCCAAGATCCGCGTCGGCAAATTCGCCGAGGGCAAGGTCATGCTGGAGCCCGGCCAAGCCTTTGTGCTGGACGCCTCGCGCACCGAATTGGGTGACATCAACGGCGTGGGCTTGGACTACAAAGAGCTGCCGCGCGACGTCAAGGCGGGCGATGTGCTGTTGCTCAACGACGGACTGATCGTCATGATCGTGTCTAAGGTGGTGGGCGCGGCGGTGCACGCCACCGTCAAGCTCGGCGGCGAGCTGTCCAACAACAAAGGCATCAACAAACAAGGCGGTGGCCTGACCGCGCCGGCCTTGACGGCCAAAGACATGGAAGACCTCAAAACCGCCATGGCGCTGCGCGCCGACTATGTGGCCGTGAGCTTCCCGAAAAACGCCACCGACATGGAGCTCGCGCGCCAGCTGTGCACCGTGGCCTGTGAAGGCACGGGCCACAAGCCCGGCCTGATCGCCAAAATCGAACGCGCCGAAGCCATCCCCGAATTGGCCAACATCTTGAAGGTGTCCGACGGCATCATGGTCGCGCGTGGCGACTTGGCCGTTGAAGTGGGCAACGCGGCCGTGCCGGGCATGCAAAAACACATGATCAAGCTCGCGCGTCAGATGGACAAGGTGGTGATCACGGCCACCCAGATGATGGAGAGCATGATCGTCAACCCCGTGCCCACCCGCGCCGAGGTCAGCGACGTGGCCAACGCCGTGCTCGACGGCACCGACGCGGTCATGCTCAGCGCCGAAACCGCCGCCGGCAAGTACCCGCTCGAGACGGTCGAGCAAATGGCCGCCATTTGTTTGGAGGCCGAAAAAGCCGATTACGACCCGCTCGAAGACGACTTTCAAGGCAAGACCTTCACCCGCATCGACCAAGCGATCGCCATGGGCGCTTTGTTCACCGCGCACCACCTCAAGGCCAAGGCCATCGTGGCCCTGACCGAGTCGGGCTCCACGGCGTTGTGGATGAGCCGTCACAACGTGCGCATGCCGATTTACGCCTTGACCTCCAAGCTGGATTCACAGCGCAAGATGGCGCTGTACCGCAACGTGCGCCCCTTGTTGATGGACACCAGCGCCGACCGCGACACCGCCTTGTCACAAGCTGAGGTGGAATTGAAAAAGCGCGGCATCGTCAGCGCGGGTGACGTCTACGCCATTACCGTGGGCGAGCCCATGGGCACACCCGGTGGCAGCAACACGCTCAAGCTTTGCAAGGCTTCTTGAGCTTGGATGGCGTTTGCAGCAGCACTGTTCTTTTCTGATCGGTGCTTACCCTTGTTTGGGGCGAACGAGGGCATTTAATGTTCGTTTTTGATTGAATAATCGCCTCCATGGAACTCAATCCTCGTCAATCCGAACTCATCGAAGCCGTGCGAACCAACGGGCCGACCAGCATCGAGGCCTTGGCGGAGCGTTTTGGTGTGACCTTGCAAACCGTGCGCCGCGATGTGCGCCACTTGGCCGAAGGCGGTTGGCTGGCGCGTTTCCATGGCGGCGTGCGCCTGCCAGGCTCGACCACGGAAAACATCGCGTACCGACAACGCCAGGCCTTGGTCTCTGAAGGCAAAGCGGTGATCGCTCGAGCCATCGCTCAGCGCATCCCCAACGGCTGCTCCTTGATCATGAACATCGGCACCACGATCGAGGCGGTGGCCCACGAACTGCGGCACCACCAAGGCCTGCGGGTGATCACCAACAACCTGCACATCGCCGCGGTGTTGAGCGCCAACCGCGATTGCGAGGTGATCGTGGCTGGGGGGGTGGTGCGCGGCACGGACCAAGGCATCGTGGGCGAAGCCACGGTGGACTTCATCCGCCAGTTCAAGGTCGACATTGGCCTGTTGGGCATCAGTGGCATCGAGGCCGATGGCACCTTGCGCGACTACGACTTCCGTGAGGTGAAGGTGTCGCGCGCGATCATCGATCAGTCACGTGAGGTTTGGTTGGCCGCCGATCACACCAAGTTCAACCGTCCTGCGATGGTGGAGTTGGGGGCCTTGAACGATGTGGATATTTTGTTCACCGACGAGCCACCGCCACACCCGTTTATCGACTTGCTCAGCCAAGCCAACGTGGAGTGTGTGGTGGCCCATGAACAGCACAAGGAAATCTCTTGAAATACCTGCTTGCCCTTGATCAAGGCACCTCCAGTTCGCGTAGCATTGTGTTCGATGAAAGCGGTGGCATGGTTGCCATGGCTCAGCGCGAATTTCGCCAAATTTACCCACACCCTGGCTGGGTGGAGCACGACCCCAACGAGATTTGGGAGACGCAACTCGCCACCGCGCGCGAGGTCTTGGTCCAAGCGGGTTTGACCGCACAGGACATCGCCGCCATCGGCATCACCAACCAACGCGAAACCACGGTCGTGTGGAACCGGCGCACGGGCGAGCCGGTCTACAACGCCATCGTGTGGCAAGACCGCCGGGCCGAGCCCACGTGCGCCGATTTGCGCGCCAACGGTTGGGAGTCCAAGGTGCAAGCCAGCACGGGCTTGCGCATCGACGCCTATTTTTCGGGCACCAAGCTGCATTGGATTTTGAAGAACGTGCCGGGCGCCAGGGCCTCGGCCGAGCGTGGCGAGTTGGTGTTCGGCACCGTTGACAGTTGGTTGATCTGGCGCCTCACCGGTGGCGCGTCACACGTCACCGACGTCAGCAACGCCGCGCGCACCATGATGTTCAACATCCGCGACAACGTTTGGGACGAGTCGCTGCTGCAAGCGCTCGACGTGCCGGTGTCGATGTTGCCGCAGGTCTTGCCGTCCAGCGCGGCGTTCGGGGAAACACAAAGCCATTGGTTGGGGCATTCGATCCCGATCGGCGGCGTGGCGGGCGACCAGCAAAGCGCCCTGTTTGGTCAAGCCTGTTTTGAACCCGGCATGGCCAAAAACACCTACGGCACGGGCTGCTTCATGCTCATGCACACGGGTGAGCGATTTCAGCTCAGCGCCAACGGACTCATCACGACCGCGGCGGCACAAGCCACCGCTGGCCGGCCGCAGTTCGCCATGGAAGGCAGCGTGTTCATCGGGGGCGCGGTGGTGCAGTGGTTGCGGGACGGCTTGCGCGCGATCACCTCGAGCGCCGATGTGCAGGGCTTGGCCGACAGCGTGCCCGACACTGGGGGGGTGATGTTTGTGCCTGCCTTCACCGGGCTCGGTGCGCCGTACTGGGCACCCGAGGCCACGGGCACCATCGTCGGTCTCACCCGTGGTTCGACCGTGGCCCACATCGCCCGCGCGGCGTTGGAGAGCATCGCCTTTCAAAGTGCCGCCTTGTTGCAAGCCATGGACCGAGACGCGGTCGCCGCAGGGGGCGTGCCCGTGGCGGAGTTGAGGGTCGATGGTGGGGCGTGCGTGAACAACCTGCTCATGCAAATGCAAGCCGACTTGCTCGGCATCCCCGTGGTCCGACCCGCGGTGACCGAAACCACGGCCTTGGGCGCGGCCTACTTGGCGGGCTTGCACGTGGGTGTCTTCAGCGATTTGGCCGATTTGGCCCAGCGCTGGCGTGCCGAGCGCACATTTCACCCCGCCATCCCGCGCGAACAGGCGCAAGAACGCATGCTTCGCTGGGAAAAGGCCGTGCGCCAGTCCATTTGAGGCCAGGGGGTGTCATCCCGGCGCAAGCCAGCGGACGGTAAAATTCAACGAGTTACCAACCGGTTACCAACTTTACAAAAGGTGAATCCATGGCGCTCGTTTCCATGCGCGAACTGCTCGACCACGCCGCGGTCAACGGTTACGGCATCCCCGCTTTTAACGTCAACAACCTCGAACAGGTCCAGGCCGTCATGCAAGCCGCCGACGAAGTCGGTGCGCCGGTCATCCTGCAAGCCAGCGCGGGTGCACGCAAGTACGCCGGTGAGCCCTTCATCAAACACCTGATCCAGGCCGCGGCCGAGCAGTGGCCCCACATCCCCCTGGTCATGCACCAAGACCACGGCACCAGCCCCCACGTGTGCCAAGGCGCACTCAACCTGGGCTTTGGCTCGGTCATGATGGACGGCTCGCTGATGGAAGACGGCAAAACCCCGTCGAGCTTTGAATACAACGTCAACGTCACCCGCACCGTGGTTGAGATGGCGCACGCCATCGGCGCCACCGTCGAAGGCGAGCTGGGCTGCTTGGGCAACTTGGAAACCGGTGAAGCCGGTGAAGAAGACGGCATCGGCGCTGTGGGCAAACTCGACCACAGCCAAATGCTCACCGACCCCGAAGAGGCCGCCACTTTCGTCAAAGCCACGCAGCTCGATGCCTTGGCCATCGCCATCGGCACCAGCCACGGCGCGTACAAATTCACCCGTGAGCCCACCGGCGACATCTTGGCCATCAGCCGCGTCAAAGAAATCCACGCGCGCATCCCCAATACCCACTTGGTCATGCACGGCAGCTCCAGCGTGCCGCAAGCACTCTTGGCACAAATCAACCGCTTTGGCGGTCAGATGAAAACCACCTTTGGTGTGCCCGTGGCCGAAATCCAAGAGGCCATCAAACACGGTGTGCGCAAGATCAACATCGACACCGACATCCGCCTGGCCATGACCGGTGCGGTGCGCCAGTTCTTGGCCGAGAATCCCGACAAGTTCGACGCCCGCGAATGGCTCAAGCCCGCGCGCGCCGCGGCCCAAGCCGTGTGCAAGCAGCGTTACTTGGAGTTCGGTTGTGAAGGCCAAGGCGCCAAGATCAAGGGCCACACCTTGAGCGTGATGGCCCAGCGTTACGCCAAAGGGGAGTTGGCGCAAGTGGTGAACTGAGATAATTCGGTTCATGACTTCTGCACTGCACACCTCGGCCCT
>JBFZCK010000024.1:0-4533 GCA_041307965.1 Burkholderiales bacterium
CCCCAAGCCTCTCGCAGCCAAGCGCTGCTATGGGCCGCCTCGATGGCGTCGCCCATGCGGCGCGGGATTTGCGGCAAACCTTCGCGGTAAGCATTGCCCACCACCGCCTCGGGCAAGGCCAACCGCTGCTCTACCCCGGCCAAACCCGCGCTGATCATGGCCGCCAAAGCCACATAAGGGTTCAGGTCGGCACCACCGATGCGCTGCTCGATGCGGATGCCGCGGCTCTTGGGGCTGCACACGCGCAAGGCCGCGCTGCGGTTGTCCACCGACCAGACCAGTGCCGTGGGCGCAAAACTGCCGGGCAAAAACCGTTTGTACGAGTTGACGTAGGGGCAATAAAAGAGGGTGGTGGCTTCGCCGTGGGCGATCAAGCCGGCCACAAAGGCGCGCATCAGGTCGGACATGCCGTGCTCGGCCTGGGCGTCCAAAAAGCGCGGCTGTCCGGCTTTTTCATCCCACAGCGACAGGTGGATGTGGCTGCTGGAGCCGGCCATCTCGGGGTGCCACTTGGCCAAAAAACTGGCCGACAGGTCCATGCTTTGGGCCATGTCTTTGATGGCCATCTTCGCCAAGGCATGGGCATCGGCCAGCGCCAAGGCCTCGGTGTAGCGCAGGTTGAGCTCTTGCTGACCGGGGCTGCACTCGCCCATGCTGCCCTCGATCAACACGCCCGAGCGCGACAGTTCGGTGCGCACGCGCTGCATCAACGGTTCGTCGAGCTGGGTTTGGAAGATTTGGTAATCGGCGTTGAGGTGGTTGTGCGTGCGCAGGTCGCGGTGTCGCTGTTGGTGCCAATGCGCGTAACCACCGGAGAACACATAAAACTCCAGCTCGGTGGCGCACTGCGCCTGCAAACCCATGGCCTGCAAGCGTTGCAACTGGCGTTTGAGCAGGTGACGCGGGCTGTGCGCCACCGGCTGGCCTTGCTCGGGACCCGAGAGGTGCATCAAGTCACAGATGACGAGCGCGGTGCGCGGCATCCACGACAACACACGCAAGCTGCCCAGGTCGGGCAACAAACCAAAGTCACCCCAACCATTGGCAAAGTCATCGGCCCCCTCGGCCTGCACCACTTCCATGGCGAGGTCCAGGTGCAAGAGGTAATGACAGGCGGCGATGCCGCTGTGCGCTTGCTCCAGAAAAAACGGCGCGTGCAAGCGCTTGCCCACCAAGCGGCCTTGCATGTCGGGGAAGCACACCAGCACGGTGTCGACCTCATCGCGGGAAACCCGGTCTTGAAGTTCGTCGAGGGAAAGCATGCCTTGCAAATTCATGTCATCACCGGGTTGAGACACCCACACGCTGGATGGCTTGGGCGTACACATCGTCCACATCCACTTGGCGGTCCACCGTCATGCGCAGGTCTTGGAGCAAGCCGTCGCGCAAGCCGTAAATCCAGCCGTGCAAGGTGAGGTCTTGGCCGCGGGCCCACGCGTCTTGCACCACGGTGCTCTGGGCCACGTTCATGACCTGCTCGATCACGTTGAGTTCGCACAGCACATCCAAGCGCTGCGCGCACGGTGTGCGTTCGATCAGGGCGGCGTGGCGGTCGCGCACGTCTTTGATGTGGCGCAGCCAATTGTCGGCCAAGCCCACGCGCACATTGGACAGAGCGGCTTGCACACCGCCACAGCCGTAGTGCCCCACCACCATGAGGTGTTCCACCTTGAGCATGTCCACCGCGTACTGGATGGTGGACAGGCAGTTCAAGTCGGTGGGCACCACCACGTTGGCCACGTTGCGATGGACAAACACCTCGCCGGGCGCCAAACCGGTGATTTGGTTGGCGGGCACGCGGCTGTCGGAGCAACCGATCCACATGTAGCGGGGGTTTTGCTGAGCCAGCAGGTCGGTGAAAAACGTGGGTTTTTCACGCACGGTTTGTGCCGCCCACGATCGGTTGTGCTCGAACAGGTCTTGAAGTTCTGAAATCATGGCTTGATCTTACCGTTCTGCGTTTGATGGCGGGAGGTTTGCTTGCGCCTTGCGGCTATGCTTTGAGCGACATGCGCACGACCCTTCTCGAACCCGCTCACAGCGAATTGCTGATCAAAAAAAGCCGTTTTATCGGCTGCGTGTCCCCCATTTCGGGGCGACCTGAAGCCTTGGCGCGCGTGGCGGCGTGGCGCGCCGAGCACCCACAGGCCACCCACGTGTGCTGGGCTTTGATGGCTGGGGGCCATTCGGCCGCGCACGACGACGGTGAGCCCAGCGGCACGGCCGGGCGGCCCATGCTGGAGGTCTTGCGTCACCAAGGCCTAGAGGGTGTGCTGGCCACGGTGGTGCGTTATTACGGCGGCACCCCCTTGGGTGCGGGCGGCTTGGTTCGGGCCTACACCGAGACCGTGGCCTTGGCCCTGCGCGGCGCCCACAAAACACCCATCGTGGAGCGCCTGACCTGGTGTTGTGATGTGCCGTTTGCCGTGGAGGGGCGTGTGCGACGGGCCATCGATGGGGGTGAAGGGCGCTTGCTGGCCATGACCACTGGGGCTGGGGCCCGTTTGTGGTGGGCCGCCACCGCCAACGCCGGCGCGGTCATTCGCCAACGCATCGATGACCTGTGCGCCGGACAAGCCCATTGGTGCGACGCGCCGCTGCCAGACGCCACGCCCACCGGTCTTTAGAATGACCCTGGCCGTGGCTTGCGGTCGCTCGAACACCCCCATGAACAACGACCGAAAAACCCTGGAAGCCCGTTTGCACTACCCACTGGGCAGCGCCTTGCCCGACGCCGAGTCGGTGCTCGACGTGGCCGATGGGCTGCGCTGGGTTCGCATGGGCTTGCCCTTTGCCCTGAACCACATCAACCTGTGGTTGTTGCGCGATGCGGTGGACGGCACCGAGGGTTGGACCGTGGTGGACTGCGGCGTGGACCGCCCCGAGTCGCGCGCGCAATGGGAATGGATTTTTGAGCACGCCTTGGACGGCTTGCCCATCGTTCGCGTGATCGTCACGCACATGCACCCCGACCACATCGGTTTGGCCGATTGGTTGTGCCAGCGCTGGACCACGCCCGAGCACACCTGCCGCTTGTGGATGAGCGCCACCGATCACCTCGCGGCGCGCACCCTGTCGCAACAAGCCCCCATGGACGGGCGCCACGGCATGGCCGACTTCTTTGCCTCGCACGGCATGACCGACCCTGAGCAGCTCAACGCCATCCGCGGCCGCGCCAATTACTACCCCAACTTGGTGCCATCCGTGCCGCGTCAGTACCGCCGACTTCAAGAGGGCGATCGGGTGCGCATCGGTGGGCACGACTGGCGCTGCATCGCAGGGTACGGTCACGCGCCCGAACACATGGCCCTGTACGACAGCGAGCGCCACCTGCTGATCAGCGGCGACATGGTCTTGCCGCGCATCTCGACCAACGTCAGCGTGTACGAGAGCGAACCCGAAGGCGATCCTTTGCGCTTGTTTTTAACGTCCTTGGATGCTTACACCGACTTGCCCGATGACACCGTGGTGTTGCCTTCTCATGGCCAACCGTTTGTGGGCTTGCACGAGCGCTTGAAGCAATTGCACGATCACCACCGAGATCGTTTGGCCGAGTTGTTTCAAGCCTGCCAAGCCCAAGCCATGAGCGCCGCCGACGCGGTGCCGGTCTTGTTTCAACGAAAACTGGATGTACACCAAACGACCTTCGCCATGGGCGAAGCCATCGCGCACCTCCACACCTTGTGGCACCGCGGATCCGTGCACCGCGAGCGCGATGCGGACGGGGTGTGGCGTTTTCGGGCCGTTTGAAGTTGCCGCTCAGGCGCTGCGCGGCGTGGCCTCGTTGAGGGCGCGGCGGCGCTGGGCGTGATCGGGCAGGATGCTGGCCACCACGTCCCAAAATTGTGGGCTGTGGTCCATGTGGCGCAAGTGGCTGAGCTCGTGGACCACCACGTAGTCCACCATGTCCATGGTTTGGTGCAGCAAGCGCCAGTTCAGTCGGATGGTGCCGTCGGCGCTGGCACTGCCCCAACGCGTACCGGCACTGGACAAACGCAATCGCGTCCAGCGCACCCCCAAGAGCGGCGCGAAGTGCGTCAATCGCGCTTCAAACACCTGCTGGGCTTGGCGCATCAACCAGGCCTGAACGGTGTCGCGGATCTGTTCTTCGCTCGCCGCGTGCGCCAACCCCAAGCGCAAACAGGGGCCGTCGGCATCGGTGTGGTCCAAGTGGCACGGGGCGGCTTGTGTGGGGTCGATGCGCATGCGCACGCGCTGCCCCAAATAATCGAAGGCACCCCCATCGACCCACTGCACCCGGGCTTGGGTCAAGGCCAAGGCGCGCTGGCGGGACTGCGCCAACTTCTCGATCAACCAAGCCGATTTGCTGCGCAGAATCCCTTCGACCTCGCTCACCGGGGTCCAGCGCGGTGCGCGCACCGACAAACCTTCGGGAGTGATGGACATGCCCACGGTGCGGCGTTTGCCGCGGCGCAGTTCGTAGGCCACGACACAGGTCTCCAAGCGCACGCGCTGGTTGGCGCGGGGGTGTTGCCACACCGTGGCCTCGACCACGTCGCTCAACAAAGCACC
>JBFZCK010000025.1:0-2542 GCA_041307965.1 Burkholderiales bacterium
GAACACGCCGAGATCGAAACCTTTGTGGGCCAATCGGTGGACTCCGAGCTCTCGGGCAACATGATCGACATCTGCCCCGTCGGCGCGCTCACCAGCAAACCTTTCCGTTACCAAGCCCGCACGTGGGAACTCTCGCGCCGCAAGAGCGTGAGCCCGCACGACGCCACCGGCGCCAACCTGATCGTTCAGGTCAAGAACCACCGCGTCATGCGCGTGGTGCCGCTGGAAAACGACGCCGTCAACGAGTGCTGGATCGCCGACCGCGACCGCTACTCCTACGAAGCCTTGAACGGCGAAGACCGCCTGACCCAGCCCATGCTCAAGCAGGGTGGTGAATGGAAAACGGTCGACTGGCAAACCGCCCTGGAATACGTGGCCAATGGTTTGAAACAAGTCAAAGCCGACCACGGCGCTTCGGCCATCGGTTTGCTCGCCAGCCCTCACAGCACCGTCGAAGAGTTGGCGTTGGCCGGCGCTTTGGTGCGCGGCCTGGGCAGTGAGAACATCGATTCGCGCTTGCGCGCCGCCGACTTCAGCAACGTGGGTGCCGCAGGTACCGCGCGTTGGTTGGGTCGTTCCTTGGCTTCCTTGTCCACCGTGCAGCGCGTGCTGGTGGTGGGCTCGAACCTGCGCAAAGACCAGCCCCTGATGGCGCAGCGCTTGCGTCAAGCCGTGCGCCAAGGCGCCCAGCTCAGCGCCTTGGTGGCCCAGCCCATCGATTGGGCCATGCGCGTGCACCAGAGCGTGGTCGCGCCATCGGCCGATTGGGTCATGGCCTTGGCCGGTGTGGCCGCGGCCGTGGCAGAAGCCCAAGGTGTGGCCGCTCCCGTGAGCGCCACTCCCACCGAGACGGACCGCGCCATCGCCAAGTCCTTGATCGGTGGCGAAGACAAAGCCATCTTGCTCGGCAACGCCGCCGCACACCACGAAAAAGCCAGCAGCCTCTTGGCCTTGGCCCAGTGGATCGGGCAACACACCGGCGCGAGCGTCGGCTATTTGGGCGAAGCCGCCAACAGCGTGGGCGCCCAGTTGGTGCGCGCCGTGCCAGGGCAGGGCGGACAAAACGCCAGCCAGATGTTGCGCGGTGGCCTGAAGGCCGCGGTCTTGTTGGGTGTGGAGCCTGGCTTGGACAGCGCCGCCGGAGGTCAAGGGTTGGTGGGCGCCGAGATGGTCGTCACCTTGAGCGCCTTCAAAACCAATATGGACGTCAGCGACGTGCTCTTGCCGATCGCCCCGTTCACCGAAACCTCGGGTTCTTTTGTCAACACCGAAGGCCGTTTGCAGAGCTTCCACGCGGTGGTGCGCCCCTTGGGTGACGCCCGTCCGGCTTGGAAAGTCTTGCGCGTCTTGGGCAACCTCTTGGGCTTGAGCGGCTTTGATGCCGACTCCTCGCAAGCCGTGTTGGCTGCGGCCTTGCCCGGTGCCCGCGTCGGCGAGGTGGTGGACAGCGCCCGTTTGTCCAACGCCGTGTCGGTGAACATCGACACCCAACGCGCCACGCTCGAGCCGTGTGTGGCCCCGATTTACCAACTCGATGGTTTGGTGCGCCGCGCCTCTTCGCTGCAACTCACCGCCGATGCCCGCGCAGGAGTGGCCGCATGATCGACACGATGTACAACGCCGGCCTGGGCTTGATCGCAGCGCCCTGGTGGGCCGAGGCGACTTGGCCTGTGCTGTGGATCCTCATCAAAATCGTGGCCGTTTTGGCCCCGCTGATGGGCGCCGTGGCTTACCTGACTTTGTGGGAGCGCAAGCTGCTGGGCTTCATGCAAGTGCGTTTGGGCCCCAACCGCGTGGGCCCGTTCGGTTTGTTGCAACCCATCGCCGACGCCATCAAGCTCTTGACCAAAGAACTGATCCGACCCAGCGCCGCGAGCAACGGTTTGTTCCGCTTGGGCCCGATCATGGCCATCATGCCGGCCTTGGCCGCTTGGGTGGCGGTGCCGTTTGGCCCCGAAGCCGTGCTGGCCAACCTGAACGCGGGTTTGCTGGTGATCCTGGCCATCACCTCGATCGAGGTGTACGGCGTGATCATCGCGGGCTGGGCGTCCAACTCCAAGTACGCGTTTTTGGGCGCGCTGCGCGCCTCAGCACAAATGGTGTCGTATGAGATCGCCATCGGTTTTTGTTTCTTGGTGGTCGTCATGACCGCCGGCAGCTTGAACCTGGGTGAGATCGTGGCCTCGCAAGAGCGCGGCACCTTCGCCGACATGGGCTTGAACTTCCTGTCTTGGAACTGGTTGCCCTTGTTGCCGATTTTTATGGTCTACCTGATCTCGGGTGTGGCCGAAACCAACCGCCACCCCTTTGACGTGGTCGAGGGCGAAGCCGAAATCGTGGCCGGTCACATGGTCGAGTACTCGGGCATGGGTTTTGCCATCTTCTTCTTGGCCGAATACGCCAGCATGTGGTTGGTCTCGATCTTGGCCGTCTTGATGTTCTTGGGCGGCTGGGATGCGCCTGTGGCCGGGCTGGAGTTCGTGCCGGGCTGGATTTGGTTGGGCCTGAAAACCTTTGTGGTGGTCTCGATGTTCATCTGGAT
>JBFZCK010000026.1:0-5129 GCA_041307965.1 Burkholderiales bacterium
GCAGCAACTGCCCGGGTTGCACCGGACAGGCGTGTGCGCTGAGCGTGACCAAGCCGTTGCTCACCTGCGCCTCCAACCACTTGGCCAGGGGCGGCTGTTGGCCCACGGGCGCTTCCAGCCATCGCCGCGCGGTTTCTTCCACGCTTTGCAAGCGCGGCGCCAACACACCCAAGCGGCTGTAGAGCTGCGCCAAACGGGGCGCGTCCCCCGGGTTGTCGCGGGCTTGGGCTTTGAGTTGTGTGGCCATGCCCTCGAATACCTTGAGCAAAGCACTGGCGTCGTTTTGCAGCGACTCGATCCACGGCACCCACTCACTCGGCAACTCACCTTGGTCGAGCCGGTCGATCACCGGTGGCGGGTGGTCGTTGCCCTCGCGGCGCTCGCCGTTGCGTGGGGTGCGAGACACCAAGGTCGTCCAAGCAGGTTGCTGCGCGATGCGCATCATGCCCATGCGCGCGAGCTCGCCTTGCGCGCTTTTGATGGACTTGCTCAGCTGCGTCACGTCCACGCCAACGGTGTATTGGATGCCCGCGGCCACGTCTTCCACCGCCCGCGGCAAACGGTCGAGCCATTGGGTGCGCATCCAATCCATGGCGCTGGTGAACTGGCCTTGGGCCACGCTGCTCAGGTGATGGGCTTCGTCGAAGATGACATAACAGTCGTCCGGCGAGGGCAAGGCGCGCAAACCCAAGGTGGAGAGCAAGAGGTCGTGGTTGACCACAATGACCTGCGCCTGCGCCAAACGCGCGCGGGCTTGGTAGTAGCTGCAACTGTTGTAGGCCGGGCAATGGCGCGCCGTGCAGGTGTGGCGCTCGGCGGCCACCGGGGCCCACCACTCGCCCGTGGGTGGCTCGGCCAAACGGTCGCGGTCCCCGTCCCAATGACCGGCGTCCAAATCGGCGCTCCATCGCTCGTACAAAGCCCCTCGTTCCTCGCGGCGTTGGCTGTTGCGCTCGCTGTTGGCCGCGTCGGGTGAGCCGACCATGTCGGCGTCGAACAAATCCACGCCGTCGGGGTCGGCGGTGGCGAGTTGCTCGAGTTTGAGGCGGCACACGTAGCGACCTCGGCCCTTGGCCAAGGCGAAGGCAAAGGGGTGCGGCAAAGCGGCCGAGAGGGCTGGCAGGTCTTTGGCGATGAGTTGCTCTTGCAGCGCCACGGTGGCGGTGGAGATGATGACGCGCTTTTGTTGCGCGAGGGCCAGCGGGATGACCGTGGCCGCGTAGGCCGCTGACTTGCCCACACCGGTGCCGGCTTGCACCACAGCGATACCGCGCACCGGGCCTTCAACCCCGCTGGGCACCCAGTCGGCTTGTTGCGCGGGTTGTGGTGTGTCGTCCTCCCACGCCACATCGGCCAAGGTGCTGGCGATGTGCGCGGCCATGTCGCGTTGGCCAGGCCGCGAACGAAAGCCCTTGACCTGCGAGACCATGTGGTCAAACGCGCCCAAGGCCAGCGCTTCACGGGCCAAAGGCCCACTCAACGCGGGGGCGTCGCCGCTCAAAGCGGCCGAATCATCGGGCGAAACTGAAGACACACACAACCTTTTATCGGGCCAGACCATTGGAGCCCCAGCCCATTGTCCCAGAGCCGGGACCGTTACCATCGACGCATGATCCAACTCGACCACGCCGCCACCCACCAAGCCTTGCCTTGGGGCCCACTGATCGGCGCTTTGCGCGAACGTTTTGCCTTGGGCTGCGAAGTGCCCGCCCGCCACGTGCACGACATCCCCAACCCCGGCGGCACGCGCACCACCTCGCTCATCATGCCGGCCTGGATCCCAGGCCGCTGCTACGGCGTGAAGATCGTCAACATCGCGCAAAGCAACCAAGCCGCAGGCTTGCCCGGCCTGCACGCCAGTTACACCTTGTTTGACGCGCGCACCGGCGCGCCCTTGGCCCTGATCGACGGCACCGCGCTGACCACGCGCCGCACCGCGGCGGCCTCGGCCTTGGCCGCGTCCTTCATGGCGCGCGAAAACGCACGCCACCTGCTGGTGGTGGGTGCGGGTGCTGTGGCGCGTTGCCTGCCCGAGGCCTACCGCACCGTGCGCCCGATCGAGCGCGTGAGCGTGTGGGCCCGGCGCACCGACCAAGCCCAAGCCTTGGCGCGCGACTGGTGCGCCGCTGGGTGGGACGCTCAGGCGGTGACCGATTTGCCCAGCGCTTGCGCCGAGGCCGACGTGGTGAGCTGCGCCACCATGGCGCAAGAGCCGTTGATCCACGGCGCTTGGCTGCCCGAGGGTGTGCACCTGGACCTGATCGGCGGCTTCACACCGAACATGCGCGAGGCCGACGACGCCTGCTTTGTGCAGGCCCGTTTGATGATCGACACCGAAGAGGCGCTGCTCAAAAGCGGCGACCTGCTCAGCCCCATGTCGCGCGGCGTGTTCACCGCCAACGACGTGCGCGGCACCCTGACCACCCTGTGCAAAGGCGTGGCCGTGGGTCGAAAGAGCGCCCAAGAGCGCACCGTCTTCAAGTCGGTGGGCACCGCCTTGGAAGACTTGGCCGCGGCCATGCTGATCGCTCACCCCGCCGACCGATAATCTCGGCTGCCCGTTTGAAAGAAATTCCCATGTCATTGTTTGCCGTGTTGCGCGCCGCCCCTTTGTGTGCGGGCCTGTCTGTTGTGCTCTTGGTCTCGGCTTGTGGCGCTGATGCGCCCGAGGCCCCCGCTGCCGCCCCGTGGGTCAAAACCGTGGCCTTGAGCCCGGCCGCCACTGGGCTGAGCAGTTTGTCGGGCACGGTGCGGGCGCGGGTCGAATCGCCCTTGGCGTTTCAAGTGGGCGGGCGCATCGCTCAGCGACGGGTGGACGCCGGCCAAACCGTGAGCGCCGGTCAGGTCTTGTTTGAACTCGACAAACGCGACCTCGACGCCGGCCTGCAAGCGGCCCAAGCCGATGCCGCCGCCGCCGAAACCGCCTTGGCCATCGCCGATTCGGAACTCAAGCGCAGCGAACAACTGCAACAACAAAACTTCATCAGCAGCCAAGCCTTAGACCGGGCGCAATTGGCGCGACGCGAAGCCCTCACCCGGCGCGACGCGGCGGCGGCGCGCTTGCGCCAATCGGGCAACACACAAGGTTATGGCTGGTTGCGCGCGCCCGCGGCGGGCGTCTTGATGGAAGTCTCCGGCCAATCCGGTCAGGTCGTGGCCGCGGGTCAGACCGTGGCGGTGTTGGCCCAACAAGGCGAACGCGAGATCGAGGTGTTCTTCCCCGAAAACGCCACCCCGCCAGCCACCGGTCGCGCTTGGCTGCCGCAAGGGGCAGCGAACCTGCGTCTGCGCGAAACGGCCGGTGCCGTGGATCCGCTGGGTCGCACGCGCCGCGCGCGCTACACCGTGCAAGCCCCCGCCGGTGCGCTGGTGCTGGGCGCATTGGTGCGCGCCGAATTCAACCAACCCGCCGCCGCCTCAGCAGCGGGTTGGACCGTCCCCATCGGCGCCTTGGACGAACGTGGCCAAGGCCCGCGCATTTGGGTGGTGAACGGTGGTGCCGTGCAAGCCCAGGCCGTCACCGTGATCGGCTTGGACGCTGAACAAGCGCGCATCCAAGTGGACTTGCCGGCCAACAGCCGTGTGGTGGCCTTGGGCACCCACCTGCTGCAAGACGGCATGGCCGTGCGCGAGATCGCCCCATGAGCTTGTTGAACCTCTCCGCGCTGGCCGTGCGCGAACGCGCGGTCACCCTGTTCTTTTTGATCCTGTCGGTCTTCTCGGGCATTTACGCTTTTGGCGCGCTCGGCCGCGCCGAAGACCCCGCCTTCACGGTGCGGGTGGTCATGGTCAGCGCGGCGTGGCCCGGTGCCACACCCGAGCAACTGCAAACGCAGGTGGTCGACCGGCTGGAAAAAAGCCTGCAGAGCATCGAAAACCTCTACCGCATCGAGTCGACGATTCGCGCCGGTCAGGTGAACTTGCAAGTGGAGTTTGAGGACGCCACCCCACAAGCCAAAATGCCCGAGCTGTTCTACCAGGTGCGCAAGCGCATGCAAGACGCCACCGCGCAAATGCCCGCGGGCGTGCTCGGCCCTTGGGTCAACGACGACTTCGCCGATGTGTACTTCAACCTGGTCGCCGTCACCGCGCCGGGCATGCCCATGCGCGAGCTCACACGCGAGACCGAAGCCATCCGCGACCGTTTGCAACGCATCCCCGGGGTGCACAAGGCCTTGGTGCTGGGTGAGCGCGCCGAGCGTGTGTTCGTGACCTTCGACAACGCGCAACTCGCCAGCCTGGGCATTTCGCCGCAGTCGGTGTTCGAAGCGATCGACGCCAACAACCGCTTGCTCTCCGCCGGTCGTGTGGAAACCGCTGGGCCGCGTCTGTCCATGCGTTTGGACGCCGATTTGTCGGACCCCACCGCCTTGGCCTCGGTGCCGATTCGCGCGGGCAACCGCGTCATCAAGCTCGGTGACATCGCCACCGTGCACCGCGGCTACGAAGACCCCCCGAGTTACTTGGTGCGCTCGCGCGGCCAAGACGCGGTCTTGCTCGGCGTGGTGATGGCCAAAGGCGTCAACGGCTTGCAGCTGGGCGAGCGCATCGACGCGTTTTTGGCGCAAGAGCGCAGCGCCTTGCCCTTGGGCATGTCCCTCGACGTCTTGACCAACCAAGCCGACGCCATCAACGGCGCGGTCAGCCTGTTCCAAGTGAAATTCTTGGTGGCGGTGGCCGTGGTGGTGGGCGTGAGCATGTTGGCCATCGGCGTGCGCGCCGGCTTGGTGGTGGGCGTGGCCGTGCCGCTGACGCTGGGCCTGACGTTCTTGGTCATGCTGCTCATGGGCATCAACCTGGACCGCATCACTTTGGGCGCGCTCATCATCGCGCTGGGGCTGTTGGTGGACGACGCCATCATCGCCGTGGAGATGATGCTGGTGAAGATCGACGAAGGATGGGACCGCGCTCGCGCGGCGGCCCACGCGTGGTCGGTCACGGCCGCACCCATGCTGTTCGGCACCTTGGTCACGGTGGCCGGCTTTTTCCCCATCGGCTTTGCGCAGTCCGGTGTGGGTGAATACGCGGGCAATATTTTTTGGGTCTTGGGCATTGCCCTGATCGTGTCGTGGTTGGTGGCGGTGGTGTTCGTGCCCTATTTGGGGGTGAAGATGCTCAAGCCCTCGGCT
>JBFZCK010000027.1:0-3938 GCA_041307965.1 Burkholderiales bacterium
GCTGGCGGGTTTTGGGGTTGACCATCGCGCCGTCCAAACCGAATCGGCAGGCCTGAAAGCGGTTGTAGGTATAGACCAGGTAATCGTCTTCTTCGGGCGCGGCTTCGTGGCGCTCCAACAGGTAGCGGCACAGCGCCTGTAAGTAACAGGCCAAGCCCGCGGCGCGCTCCACCGTCAGCGGGGTGTCGCACACGCGCAGCTCGATGGTGCCGTACTCGGGCTTGGGGCGGATGTCCCAATAAAAGTCTTTCATCGACTTGACCACGCCCGTGCTCTCCATCTTGGTGAAGTAGACCTGCGAGAACTCGTCCCAACTCAGGGTGAACGGCGCGCGCCCGCTCAAGGGAAAAGCAAACACCGAGTTGAGGCGGGCTGAGTCGAACAAGGTGTCCACACCTTGTGAATACGGCGACGAGGCCGAGAGCGCAATGAAGTGCGGCACGTAGCGGTTGAGCGCGTGCAACAAAAACAAAGCCTCGTCGGCGCTGCTGCAACCGATGTGCACGTGTTGCCCAAACACGGTGAACTGTTTGGCCAAGTAACCGTACAAGCCCGAGAGCTCTTCAAAGCGCGGCTTGGCAAAAATGCGTTGCTCGAACCAGCGCTGAAACGGGTGTGTGCCGCCACCGGCCAGCGCGATGTTCAAGCGGTCGCCCGCGTTCACCAGCGTGTCGCGCACCTGGCGCAGCTGGGCCAACAAAGGGCCGTGCTCGCGCTGGATGTCGGTGGCGATCTCGATCATGCTTTGTGTCATCTCCGGCGTGACCACGCCGGGGAAGGGTTTGCGCCCCAAGAGTTCGAGCAAGTCGTTGGCGCTGCTGGAGAGGTCGAAGTCGTGTGGGCTGATGAGCTGCAATTCCAGCTCAACGCCCATGGTCAGGGCTTCGGAGGTTTTGAAGGTTTCAAGCGCCATGGCGGGTCTCCTGAGTGACGTGGGTTTCGCGGGCGGCCATCAAGGCGCGCTGGGTGACCACGGGGCCGAAGAGTTCTTGCAAAACCATCATCGCGGTCATCGCCGCGAGCACCTCGTTGGCCAAACCAAAGCCTTGGGTGCGGCTGTGTTCGAGCAAGACGATGGCAAACACCGACATGGGCGTGAGCGCCAAGCCGGTGAGCACGCCTTTGCGCCACGTGATGCCCGAGACGCGGGCGGCCAGCGCGTTGCACGTGACCTTGGAGGCCGTGCGCGCCGCGATCACCACCACCGCCAAGCCCACACCGCCCCACACCTGCGACCACGCCATGAGCGAGGCGATGTAGACGAACAAGAACAGGGTCAAGAGGTCGCCCACGGTGCCGAAGTCGCGCTGCGCCGAGGTCAGCAACACGCGCCGCTCTCGTGCCACGACGCCAAAGGTCAAGGCCGCCAACAGGGGCGAGAACTGCAAACCAAACGACAAGGTGGTGAGCAACAGCACCGCCAAGGCATACACCAGCGTCACGCCGCGCTCGTTGGCGCGACGCCAGCGCAGCAACCACGGCACCGCCACACCCAATGCGCCACCGGCCAAGACCGAGGTGAAGACCACGTGGACACTGCCGGCCAAGGCCGGCCAGATGTCGGCCGTCTGGCTCAAGGTCCACTGCGCGATCACCAGCTTCAACACCAGCACCGAGACCAAACAATTGATGGCACACAGGTGCATCACCCGCTCGGTGACTTGGCCCGCGCTGCGCAACTCGTTGACCACGCGCACGATGCCCGCGGGCGACGCCGAGATGCTCAGCGCCGCCAAGATCGGCGCCACGCCGGGGGCCACGCCCCACCACGTCGCCACCGTGTGCACCAACCAAAACGTCACGCCCGATTCGACCAAACCCAAGCCCAGCAACCACGGGTTGTTTTTGAACCAGCGCAAATGGATGCGGTGGCCCAACTCAAAGAGCAACAGCCCCAAGGCCAAGTTCGCCAAAAACGGCAAACCCACCACATCGGCGGTCCAGCCGGGCAACTGCACCAGCCCGGCCAAGAGGCCCACGGCCACGTAAGTGGCCACGCGCGGCAAACGCCACAGCTCGTGCAAACGCTCGGCCAAGAACCAAGCGAGCATCAAGACCAACGGCCATGCGATGGACTGCAAAACAAAAGGGAAATCGGTGACCATGACGGTTCTCCAAAGTGGGTGCAAACACGGGCTCGTGGCCCGTTTGTTCACTGTGGGGGGAACGGCGACACGGCAGGTGTCGCCACGAGGTCAGACCGCGAAACGCGATTGCAAGGTTTGCAAACCCAACTCGTCGAGCACTTGTTGCAAACGTTCGCGTGAACGGGCACGAACACCCGGGCGGTCTGCCTCCATCTTACGCGCCAAAATGAGTTCGTTCTTCATCGAATGCTCCCAGCCGACCAATTCGGTCACCGTGACTTGGTAGCCGTGCGCTTCGAGCTGCAAGCAGCGCAAGACGTTGGTGATTTGGCTGCCGAATTCGCGCGTGTGCAGCGGGTGCCGCCACAGCTCGGCCAAGGGCGTGCGGTTGAGTTGCAAGGCTTTGTGTTGGCGCATGACGCTGGCCACCTCGGCTTGGCAACACGGCACCAAAACCATGGCGCGCGCTTGACGCGCCAAACCAAACGCGATGGCGTCGTCGGTGGCGGTGTCGCACGCGTGCAAGGCGGTGACCACGTCGATGGTCGCGGGCAAGGCCGCGTGTGTGAGCGACTCGGCCACGGTGCACGCCAAAAACCCCATGCGGTCAAACCCCAAGCGCTGCGCGAGTTCGGTGGACTTGGCCACCAGCTCGGTGCGCGACTCCACGCCATACACCGCGCCTTGGGTACGCTGTTTAAAAAACAGGTCATACAAAATAAAACCGAGGTAGTTCTTGCCCGCGCCGTGGTCGGCCAAGGCCACGTCGCCACGCGCGTCGAGCGCCTCTTGCAACAGCGGCTCGATGAACTGCACCAGGTGGTAGACCTGTTTGAGTTTGCGGCGCGTGTCTTGGTTGAGCTTGCCCTCGCGGGTGAGGATGTGCAGCTCTTGGAGCAGCGCCACCGATTGGCCGGAGCGCAACTCGGGCAATTGGTCTTGCAGGCTGGGCGCGGCTTTGGCGCCTTTGTGGGGTTTGGGTTGGCGGTCGTTCGGGGCTTTGGGCATGGGCGTCATCATAGAGCGACAATCAACCATGACCGACCACGACCTGCACCCCTTTGCCCGCCTCACCCCCGACGTGGTGCAAGACGCCTTGGGCGCCATTGGCGTGTGGGGCGATGGGCGCATGAGCGCGCTCAACAGTTTTGAGAACCGCGTGTACCACATCCACTTGGACGAGGCCATCGATGGCCACACGCAAGTGGTGGCCAAGTTCTACCGGCCCGAGCGCTGGAGCAATGACGCCATTTTGGAAGAGCACGCCTTTGCCCAAGCGTGCGCGGCCGAGGACGTGCCGCTGGTGCCACCGCTGCAGCGCGACGGCCAAACCCTGCACCACCACGGCGGCTTTGCGTTTTCACTCACGCCCTACCGCGGCGGTCGCCGCCCGGAGTACGACGACTTCGATGTGCTGGAGTGGATCGGCCGTTTGCTCGCACGCATCCACCGCGTGGGTGCGCAAAGCCCGTTTGTGCACCGCCCGAGCTTGAACATCGCGACCTTCGCCCACGAGCCCCGCGATTGGTTGCTTGAACACCAGGCCGTCGCGCCCGAGGTTCAAACCGCGTGGCGTCAAGCCTTGGGCGAAGCCTTGGCCTTGATCGACCAACACCCGGTGCTGCGCGCCCAAGCCCCCGCCGCCACGAACGACGACGACGGCCCGCCGCCCATCGCCACGCTGCGCCTGCACGGCGACTGCCACCCCGGCAACATTTTGTGGACCCCTGCGGGCATGGCGCACGAAGGCCCGCACTTCGTGGACTTGGACGACGCGCGCCAAGGCCCCGCCGTGCAAGACCTGTGGATGCTGCTCAGCGGCGAGCGCCGCCAACAAACCCAACAGCTCGG
>JBFZCK010000028.1:0-5962 GCA_041307965.1 Burkholderiales bacterium
ACGGCACTTGCTCGGTGGCGAGTTGGCTGTAACGGGGGTCGCCGCGCTCGCTGCGGGGGTCGTTGGCTTCGAGCACCGGTGGCGGCGTGTCGTAGCTGCGACGCCAGATCAGCACCTGCTCATCACCGAATTGTTTGGCCATGTCGGCTTTGTTCAGGCCTTGCAAACCGCCGTAGTGGCGCTCGTTGAGTTGCCAGCTTTTGACGACGGGCAGCCAAGTGCGGTCCATTTCGTCCAAGGTCAGGAACAGGGTCCGAATGGCGCGTTTGAGCACGCTGGTGTAGGCCACATCGAACTCATAGCCCTCGGCTTTGAGCAAGCGGCCGGCTTGTTTGGCTTGTTCCACGCCCGTGGGGGTGAGGTCCACATCGGTCCAGCCGGTGAAGCGGTTTTCGAGGTTCCAAGTGGATTCGCCGTGGCGAATCAGGACAAGTTTGTACATGGTTTGAGGCTCAAAATAAAAAGGGCTTGCCCATCATTCTAAAATCAGGGCCTTACGCGAAAGGTAAACCGTGAGCTTTTTCTTGGACAACTGGGTTTTGTTTTCTGTGGCGCTGACCTCTGGGGGTTTGCTGTTGTGGCCCGCTTTGGCGGGTGGTGGGGGTGCTGGCTCCCTCAATCCCAACGAGGCCGTCTTGCTGATGAACCGCGAAAAAGCGCAGGTCGTGGACGTGTGTGAGCCAGGCGAATTTGCGGCTGGCCACATTTTGGGTGCGAAAAACCTGCCTTTGGGTCAGCTCAAAGACCAATTGGCCCAAAACGCCAAAAACAAAGAAGCCCCTTTGATTTTGGTGTGCGCCTCGGGTATGCGTTCGCGCAGCGCGGTGGCCATCGCCAAACAGCTCGGCTACACACAGGCCCGCTCTTTGGCCGGCGGCATGAACGCTTGGCGTGCGGCGAGTTTGCCGGTTCAAAAGAGCAACTAACAGGAGAGCCCCATGGCCCAAGTCAAAATTTATTCCAGCGATTTCTGCCCTTACTGCGCCCGCGCCAAAGCCTTGCTGACCGAGCGCGGCGTGAACCAGTGGGAGGAAATCGTCGTGGACGGCAAGCCCGATGTGCGCGCTCAGATGACCCAAATCACCGGTCGCACCAGCGTGCCACAAATCTTCATCGGTGCCACCCACGTGGGTGGTTGTGACGATTTGCACGCCTTGGACGCACAGGGCGGTTTGCTGCCTTTGCTCCAAGCCTAATTTTTTATCACTCAACTCAGGGATTCCCATGGCCGATACGCCCGATGCCGTCTTTCAAATTCAACGCGTTTACCTCAAAGAGGCTTCGTTGGAGCAACCCAATTCCCCCGGCATCTTGCTCGAGCAAGCCTCACCCAGCGTGGACATCCAGTTGGGTGTGGAAGGCACGCCGATTGCTGACGGTATGTACGAAGTGGCCGTGACCGCCACCGTGCACACCAAGATCGACGACAAAACCGTGTTTTTGGTCGAAGCCAAACAAGCCGGTATTTTCGAAATCCGCCACCTGCCCCAAGAACAGATGGGCGCGATCATGGGCATCGCTTGCCCACAGATCATTTACCCCTACCTGCGCAGCAACGTGGCCGACATCATCCAGCGCGGTGGTTTCCCGCCCGTGCACATGTCGGAAATCAACTTCCAAGCCATGTACGAGCAGCAGCAGGCCCAGCAAGCCGCGGCCCCGGCTCAGTAAGCTGGCACGGGCATGAGCACGCGCCACACCGTCGTTTTGGGCGCTGGCGCTTGGGGCACGGCCTTGGCCATGTCCGCGGCGCGTCAGTCGCCCCACGTCACGCTGTGGGCGCGCAGCGAGGCGCAAGCCCAAACCCTGCAACGCGAGCGGCGCAACGAGCGCTATTTGCCCGGCGTTGAGCTGCCGCAAGCACTGGCCATCAGCCACGCCGATTTGTCGGGCCCCGATTCGCCGCTCATCGGCGCCGACGTGGTCATCATCGGCACGCCCATGGCCGGCTTACGCGAGATGCTGCACACCTTGCGCGAGCACCCCGGTGTGGTGGCTTGGTTGTGCAAAGGCTTTGAAATGCCCCACGCCGAGGCGTTGGGGCTGATGGGTCATGAGGTGGCGCAAGCCGTGGCGCCGCAGCTGCGCACAGGTGTGCTCAGCGGGCCCAGTTTTGCGTTGGAAGTGGCGCGTGGCCAGCCCACGGCCTTGGTCGCGGCCAGCGCCCACGCTGACGTGCGCGCGGCCCTGGTCGAGGTCTTGCACGGCCCCACCATGCGTGTATATGCCAACGACGATGTCGTGGGTGTGGAGGTCGGCGGCGCGGTCAAAAACGTCTTGGCCATCGCCACGGGTTTGTGCGACGGCTTGGGCTTGGGCCTCAACGCCCGCGCAGCCCTGATCACGCGAGGTTTGGCCGAAATGCAGCGCTTGGGCGTTGCCTTGGGTGCGAGCAGCGAGACTTTCATGGGTTTGTCCGGCTTGGGGGACTTGGTGCTCACCGCCACCGGTGATCTCAGCCGCAACCGCAAGGTGGGCCAGTGTTTGGCCCAAGGCATGAGCCTGCAGCAAGCGGTCGATTCCTTGGGCCACGTGGCCGAGGGCGTGTACAGCGCCCGCACGGTGGTGCAGCGCGCCACGGCTTTGGGTGTGGACATGCCGATTTCTCAGGCCGTGGTCGACTTGCTCGATGGCCGCTTGCAATCTGCGCAGGTGGTTCAGCGCCTGATGGCGCGCGACCCACGCGACGAGTCGGCTTAAATTTCCAGGTTGTCGATCAGCCGCGTGCCGCCCAAGCGCGCCGCACCCAGCACCACCAGGCTGTTGGCTTGGCGCGTGTCTTCCAGGGTGGGGGCTTGCAGGTCGGCGCGGCGGCGCACCGTCAGGTAGTCGGGCTTCCAGCCGCGTTGGGCCAAGGCCGTCATGGCGCGGTGTTCCATCGCTTCGCGTTGCTGGGGCAGGGCGTCGGCCGCGGCCAAGGCCTCGCGCGCCAAGTCGCGCAGGGTCATCGACAAATACACCGCTTCGGCGCGCTCGGCTTCGCTCAGATATCCGTTGCGCGAACTCAGCGCCAGGCCATCGGCGGCGCGTTGCGTGGGTCCTGCGACGATCCGAATGGGCATGGCGAACTGGCTCACCATGCGCCGAATCACCATCAGCTGTTGGTAGTCTTTTTGACCAAACACAGCAGTGCCAGGGCCTGAGCCGAACACGCAGTGAAACAGCTTGAGCACCACGGTGCTCACGCCCGAGAAAAACCCGGGCCGAAAGTGGCCTTCCAAAATATTGGCCAGCTCGGTCGGTGGCTGCACCGTGAAGCCTTGGGGCTCAGGGTAGAGCTCTTTCTCAGAAGGAGCAAACACGACATCACAGCCAGCGGCCTTGAGCTGTTCGCAGTCGGCCGCGAGTGTGCGCGGGTAGGTGTCGAAGTCTTCGTTCGGACCGAACTGCAAGCGGTTGACGAAGATGCTGGCCACGGTCACGTCACCCAAACGACGGGCGTCTTGCACCAGCGCCAAATGGCCCGAATGCAAATTGCCCATGGTGGGCACAAACGCAGGGGAGCGGTGCGCAGCCAAGGCGCTGCGCAGGTCGGCGATGGTGTGAACAACTTGCATACGGGCTCTTACCAAGCGTGTTGGGTGTCGTCGGGGAATTGGCCACTTTTGACCGCTTGCACGTAAGCGGCCATGGCTTCGCGCACGCTGCTGGCGCCGTCCATGAAGTTGCGCACAAATTTCGGGTTCTTGCCCAAGTTCACGCCAAGCATGTCGTGCATGACCAGCACTTGGCCGGCGGTGCCTTTGCCCGCACCGATACCGATGGTGTGGCAAGTTTTGAGCTCTTGGGTGATCTCGGTGGACAGCGCTGCGGGTACCATCTCCAGCACCAACATCGTGGCACCGGCGTCTTGCAGCTCCAGCGCTTGGCGGCGCAGCAGCATGGCTGGTTGGTCGCCACGACCTTGCACGCGGTAGCCGCCAAGGGCGTGCACGGTTTGTGGCGTCAGGCCCAAATGGGCGCAGACCGGGATGCCGCGTTCGACCAAGAAGCGCACCGTTTCGGTGGTCCAACCGCCGCCTTCCAGCTTGACCATGTGGGCGCCGGCTTGCATGAGCACGGCTGCGCTGCGCAAGGCCTGTTCACGCGATTCGTGGTAGGTGCCAAAAGGCAAGTCTGCGATCACCCATGCCGTGCCTTGCACGCGGCGCAGGCCACGCAACACACTTTCGGTGTGGTAGCGCATGGTCTCCAAGCTCACGCCCACCGTGCTGGAGAGGCCTTGGCAGACCATGCCGAGCGAGTCGCCCACCAAGATGCACTCCACGCCCGCGGCATCGGCCACGGCGGCGAACGTCGCGTCGTAGGCGGTGAGCATGGTGATTTTTTCACCGCGCTCGCGCAGCTCGTTCAAGCGCGGCAAGCTCACCGGCCTGCGCTCGGGCAAGGGCGAGGCCGACGGCAAGGTGCCGTAGGGCGTGGCGGAAGAAGGGGTGTTGGAAGTGCTCATGGATTCGAAGGCCAAAGGCCACAGGGGAAGCGCGAATGCTCGCACTATATTCCATCGCTGCGCTGACGAAGCGCTATGCTTGAGGGCTATGAAACACCCCAGCGAATTTTCCGCCGTCGATTGGGCGGCTTTGGCCACCAGCGATGTGGCGCGCGCCTTGAGCGAAGACGTGGGATCGGGCGATCTGACCGCGGCATTGGTGCCGGCCAACCGCATGGCCCAAGCGCGTATCTTGGCCCGCGAATCGGCCGTGATTTGCGGCACCCCTTGGGTGGAGGCTGCATGCCGCGCGGTCAGCCCTGCGATCACCTGGCAGTGGTCGGTGCTGGAGGGCCAACGCTGCGAGGCGAATCAAGTGGTCTTGGTCTTGCAGGGGCCTGCCCGCGCCTTGCTCACCGCCGAGCGCACCGTGCTCAACTTTCTGCAATTGCTCTCGGCCGTGGCCAGCAAAACCGCCACCTTCGTGGACGCTGTCAAGGGCACGCGCGCGGCCATCGTGGACACGCGAAAAACCATCCCCGGCTTGCGTTTGGCCCAAAAATACGCCGTCACTGTGGGCGGCGGCGTGAACCACCGCATCGGTTTGTTTGATGCCGTGCTGATCAAAGAAAACCACATCGCCGCCGCCGGTGGCGTGCGCCAAGTGCTGGCGCAGGTGCACACCGATGCGCCGCAAGCCCGTTTTGTGGAAATTGAGGTGGAAACCTTGGGTCAACTCGACGAGGCCTTGGGCGCGGGCGCACGCATGCTCTTGCTCGACAACATGGACCTGCCCACCCTGCGCGAAGCGGTGCGGCGCAACGCTGGACGCGCCGTTTTGGAGATCTCTGGCGGCGTGAATTTGCAGACCGTGCGCGCCTTGGCCGAGACCGGTGTGGACCGCATCTCGATCGGTACTTTGACCAAGGATGTGCAAGCCATCGACTTTTCCATGCGTTTTGAAGAGGGCTTGGCATGAGCACCGTGATCGACGTCGAATACGAACAACCCGCCTGCAGCACCCAGCGCGCTTGGGCCCGCGTGCCGGTGGAGCCCAGCGCCGAAGAGCGCGCTGAGCTGAAAGAGCGCATCAAGCGCCTGCTCAAAGAGCGCAACGCGGTCATGGTGTCGCACTACTACGTGCACCCAGACTTGCAAGACCTGGCCATCGAGACCGGCGGCATCGTCAGCGACTCGCTGGAGATGGCGCGCTTTGGTCGCGACCACACCGCGCAAACGCTGGTCGTCAGTGGCGTTCGTTTCATGGGCGAGACCGCCAAGATCTTGAGCCCGGAAAAAACCGTGCTCATGCCCGATCTGGACGCGACCTGTTCGCTCGACTTGGGCTGCCCCGTGGCCGACTTCAGCGCCTTTTGTGACCAACACCCCGACCGCACCGTGGTCGTCTACGCCAACACCAGCGCGGCCGTCAAAGCGCGCTCCGACTGGCTCGTGACCTCGAGCTGCGCGCTCGACATCGTCCAGGCCTTGAAGGACAAAGGCCACAAAATTTTGTGGGCGCCCGACAAACAC
>JBFZCK010000029.1:0-2955 GCA_041307965.1 Burkholderiales bacterium
GCCAGCGTGGCGCGCGTGGCGCCCAAGGCCCAGCCCACGCCGATGGCCGTCACGGTCGCGCTGACCGTGCCCACCACCAAAGCGCCGAGCATGGGCCACCACCATTGGCGCAGTTTGTCGATCTGCTCAAACAGCGGCACGGCCAAGGCCACGGTGGCGGGGCCGAGCAAAAAGTGCACGAACTGCGCGCCTTCAAAGTAGGTGGCGTACGGGGTTTGGGTGGCCCACAGCAACACGCCCAAGGCGGCCACGGACAAGGCCACGGGGTTGACGGCGGGGTGAAAGCCGCTGCGCCGGTACACCACAAACGCCGCTTGGTACACGACCAAGGTCGCGGTCAAACCCAGCAGCGGCGTGGCCGACAGGTACACCCACACATCGTTCAGCGCGGCCAGGGGCAAGCCGGTATTCATGGCTTTTGCCCTCGGCGCATGAGCCACGCCATGGTCCACGCCGCGCTGGCCAAGCCCACGCAGGTGCTGACCACCAAGGCCACACCAATGGCCAAGGCCTCATCGCCCAAGCGCTGCAAATGCAGCATCACGCCCACGCCCGCGGGCACGAACAGCAAAGACAGGTGTTGCAACAAACCTTGTGCGGTGGGCATGAGGGCGGCCAGCCACGCAGGGCGCGCCATCAAGGTCAGCAACAACAACGCCATGCCGACCACCGGGCCGGGCACGGGCGCGTGCAGCGCCACCACCACCGCTTCGCCCACCAGCTGGAACACCAACAGGGTGGCGAGCGCGGCGATCATGTGCGGCTGTGCAAAGCCTCGTCGAGCACCTCGACCCAGTGGCGCACGGGCGTGTCGGTGCCGCTTTGCAAGTGGGTGATGCAGCCGATGTTGGCGCTGGTGATGACGTCGGGCTTGAGCTCGCTCAAGTGGCCGAGCTTGCGGTCGCGCAAGTCGGTGGCCAAGCCGGGGTTGAGCACCGAGTAGGTGCCGGCCGAGCCGCAGCACAGGTGCGCTTCGTTGCGCGCCACTTGCACGGTGAAGCCCAAATCGGCCAAGTGGGTTTCCACGCCGCCTTTGAGTTTTTGTCCGTGTTGCAAGGTGCACGGTGGGTGAAACGCCACCACGCGCTGGGGGTTGGGCTTTTGCAGCAAGCGCTCGCGCAAACGGGGCACGAGGTCGGGCAGCAATTCGCTGAGGTCGCGGGTGAGGGCGCTCACGCGAGCGGCCTTGGCGGCGTAGGCCGGGTCGTCGCGCAGCAAGTGGCCGTATTCCTTGACGCTCACGCCGCAGCCCGAGGCGTTCATGACGATGGCTTCCACGCCCGCTTCGATCTCGGGCCACCACGCGTCGATGTTGCGGCGCATCTCGACCATGCCACCGGCTTGGTCGTTGAGGTGGAACTTCACCGCGCCGCAGCAACCGGCCGACGGCGGGATGACCACCGAGACACCCGCGGCGTCGAGCACGCGGGCGGTGGCGCTGTTGATGTTGGGCGCCATGGCCGGCTGCACACAACCGGCGAGCATGAGCACGCGGCGGCTGTGCGTGGCGGTGGGCCAAACGCCAGCGGCTTGGCGCGCGGGCACTTTGTTTTTCAAAACGCGGGGCAAGAGCGGGCGCACGAATTGGCCCAGCTTCATGGCGGGCGCGAACCAGCGCGAAGGCAGGCCTTCTTTGAGCGCCCAACGCACGGCGCGCTCGGGCATGGGGCGTGGCACTTTTTCGTCGACGATGGCGCGGCCAATGTCCACCAAGTGGCCGTAGTCCACGCCACTGGGGCAGGTGCTTTCGCAGTTGCGGCAGGTGAGGCAACGGTCCAGGTGCATCTGCGTTTTGCGCGTGGGCTCAGCGCCTTCGAGCACCTGTTTGATCAGGTAGATGCGCCCACGCGGGCCGTCGAGCTCGTCGCCGAGCAGTTGGTAAGTGGGGCAAGTGGCGGTGCAAAAGCCGCAGTGCACACACTTGCGCAAGACCGCCTCGGCGGCCTCGCCGCGAGCGGTGTTCAAGAATTCGGGGGCGAGGTTGGTTTGCATCTCAATGTCCCATGCGACCGGTGGCGAACACGCCTTGCGGGTCAAATTGTTCTTGCAAGGCGCGCTGAATGCGCAGCAAAGCCTCGGGCATGGGGGCGAACACCGACCCATCGCGGTTGCCCGCGGAGCGGAAACACTGCGCCGAGCCGCCCACGGCTTGCGCCGCCGCGTGAATGGCCGGGGCCGCGCCCATCGGCGCCCACAGCCAGCGCTGCGCGCCTTGCCATTCGATGTACTGCGCCGACGCGCTCACGCCCGGCACCTCGATCACCGGCGCGGTTTGGGGCACCGACAAACGCCACAGGCCTTGGTCGGCCGACGGTGCTTGGAAAAACGGCAGGGTCTGTTCGCCGCTGGCGCGCCAGTCGGCACCGGCCGCGGCGTTGTCCATCACCGTGACCTGTGCGCCCAAGGCCGAAGCGTCGGCGCTCATGCGCGTGATGGCCGACTGCACCGCCGCCACCGCGCCGCGCAAGCGCACAAACAAAAAGTCCGCCACGGGCTGCGCCGTGCTGTCGCGCACCCACGCGCTGGCGTTCAACGGCAGGGGCTGACCGCCCCAGCGGTGCAACAAGTTCAAGGCCGTGGCCTGGTCCAGGCCCGCCATCATCAGCGTGGCTTCGGCGGGGGCCACGGGCAAGACCTTCAAGCTGACCTCGGTGATCAGCCCCAAGGTGCCCCAGCTGCCGGCCAACAAACGGCTGACGTCGTAACCGGCCACGTTCTTCATGACTTGGCCACCAAAAGTCAGGTCGGCCCCACGGCCGTCGATCATGCGAGCGCCAAACACAAAGTCGCGCACCGAGCCGACGCTGGCGCGGGCCGGGCCGCTCAGGCCCGCCGCCACCATGCCGCCGACCGTCGCGCCCGCGCCGAAGTGCGGCGGCTCGAAGGCCAGCGACTGGCCCTGTTCGGCCAAAGCGGCCTCCAGCTCGGCCAAGGGCGTGCCGCCACGGGCGGTGA
>JBFZCK010000030.1:0-3323 GCA_041307965.1 Burkholderiales bacterium
CCAGCAGCAGGTATTCCATCAGGGCTTTTTGCACGTGCATGCGGTTTTCGGCCTCGTCCCACACGACCGACTGTGGGCCGTCGATGACCTCGGCGCTGACCTCTTCGCCGCGGTGCGCGGGCAAGCAGTGCATGAACAGCGCCTGGGGTTTGGCCACGGCCATCATGGCCTCGTCCACACACCACTGTTTGAAGGCGGCGCGGCGCACCTCGTTCTCGGCCTCATAACCCATGCTGGTCCACACGTCGGTGGTCACCAGATCCGCGCCGCGGCAGGCGTCCAGCGGTGAGTCGAACACTTGGTAACAGGCGCTGCTGGTGATGCCCGCCAACGCGGGGTTGACCTCGTAGCCGCGCGGTGTGCTGATGTGCACCTTGAAGCCCAAGATTTCCGCCGCTTGCAGCCAGGTGTTGGCCATGTTGTTGCCGTCGCCCACCCAGGCCACCACCTTGCCTTGGATCGAGCCGCGTTGCTCGATGAAGGTGAAGATGTCGGCCAAGATTTGGCAGGGGTGGAATTCGTTGGTCAGGCCGTTGATGACCGGCACGCGCGAGTGCGCGGCAAAGCGTTCGATCTTGGTTTGCTCGAAGGTGCGGATCATCACCAAGTCGACCATGCGGCTGATCACGCGTGCGCTGTCCTCAATCGGCTCGGCACGGCCGAGCTGGCTGTCGCCCGTGGTCAGGTGCACCACCGAGCCGCCCATTTGGTACATACCGGCCTCAAAGCTCACGCGGGTGCGCGTGCTGGCTTTTTCAAAAATCATGGCCAGCGTGCGGTCGGGGTCGGCAAAGGGTTGGTACTTCTCGACCGCCTTGAACTTGGCTTTGATGAAGGCCGCGCGTTGCAGCAGGTAGGCGTATTCGTCGGCGCCGAGGTCTTTGAATTGCAGGTAGTGACGGATGGACATGGTCAAAGGGCTCACTCGCTCAGGAATTGTTGGATCAGGGGCAGCAAGCGCTGCGCCACTTCGTCGGCCTCGGCCGTGGTCATGATCAGGGGTGGCACCAAACGAATCACGCTGTCGGCGGTCACACTGATAAGCAAACCCGCATCGGCGGCGCGCTGCGTGAGCACACCGCAGGGGCGGTCGAGTTGCACGCCGATCATCAGGCCCTGGCCACGCACTTCCACCAGCCCGGTCAAGCCCTGGAGGCCTTGGCGCAAGGCCGCTTGCAGGTGTTCACCGACGCGCTGGGCGTTGGCCAACAAGCCGTCTTCTTCCATGATGCGCAGCGTCTCCACACCCGCGCGCATGGCCAAGGGGTTGCCGCCGAAGGTGGTGCCGTGGTTGCCCGGCTGAAAAATCGTGGCCGCTTTGGGGCCGGTGACGACCGCGCCCACCGGCACGCCCGAGCCCAGGCCTTTGGCCAGCGGCATCACGTCGGGGACGATGCCCGCCCATTGGTGCGCGAACCATTTGCCCGTGCGACCAATGCCGCATTGCACCTCGTCGATCATCAGCAACCAGTCGCGGTCGTCGCACAGCGCGCGCAACTCGCGCATGAAGTCCACCGTCATCGGGTGGATGCCGCCTTCGCCTTGGATCGCTTCAAAAAACACGGCGGTGATGTTGGTGTTGCTGGCGGTGGCGCGTTTGAGCGCTTCGATGTCGTTGCGTGGCACACGCACAAACCCTTCCAGCAAAGGCGTGAAGCCGGCGTGGATTTTGGGGTTGGCCGTGGCGCTGAGTGTGGCGATGCTGCGGCCGTGGAAGGCGCCTTCAAACACCACCACCTCCGGGCGATCGATGCCTTTGTCGTGGCCGAATTTGCGCGCGAGTTTCAAGGCCGCTTCGTTGGCTTCCAAGCCGCTGTTGCAAAAGAAGACGTTGGTCATGCCCGAGCGCTCGACCAGCATCTGCGCCAAGCGCTCTTGGTCGGGCACGTGGTAGTAGTTGCAGCAGTGGATCATGGTGGCCACTTGCTCCTGCAGCGCGGGCACCAGCTTGGGGTGGGCGTGCCCCAAGGTGTTGACCGCGATGCCGGCCAAGGCGTCGAGGTATTCGCGGCCGTTGGTGTCCCACACGCGGCAGCCGCGGCCGTGCGTGAGCGCGATCGGCAAGCGGCCGTAGGTGTTCATGACGTGGGGCGAGGTGGGAATGCTCATGCAAAGACTCCGGCAAGGCCAACAAAACAAATCGGCTCAACGAAAGTTGAGCCGCTGAGGGGGGATTTTAGGGCCAGTCGATGGCCTCAGGGCACGGGCCGCACAGGGTGGCTCAACTCTTATATAAGATACAATACTAGAACCCCGCCGCTGACCTGCGATCCTGGTCCAGTGGTGCGTGTTCAACCCAACCCGAGCCTTTCATCCAAAGGCCTGCGACGATGGTTTCTCCGACCGCACAGCACGTGTACATCCTTGGGCAAACGCTCGATGGCCGCACGTTTCGCCCCAGCGATTGGGCCGAACGGCTGGCCGGTGTGATGAGCCAATTCCGTCCCGGCGGCGCCCAACCCGGCAGCCACCTGAGCTACTCCCCTTGGTGCGTGCCCAATACCATCGACGGCGTCAAGTGCGTCATCGTTCATGTCGACCTGCGCGAAGCCGAGCTCATGGCCTGGGACTTCGTCATGAATTTCGCGCGCGACAACCAACTCCAAGTGAAGTGAAGACGAAAAAAAAGCCGCTCCTAGAAGCGGCTTTTTTAGGGCTTGCTGGCAGCGCACCCGGTTCAAACGGCGGGCCGTGAGGCCCGGGCGGGGTTAGGCAGCAGCCAAACCCTTGACTTTGGCCGACAGGCGGCTCTTGTCGCGTGCGGCTTTGTTTTTGTGGAAGATGCCTTTGTCGGCGATCGTGTCCACGACCTGTTGCATTTTGGCAAACAGTTCGGTGGCTTTGGCCTTGTCGCCGCCCAGAACGGCTTTTTCGACGTTCTTGACTGCGGTGCGGTATTTGGAGCGCAGCGAGGTGTTCGCAGCGTTGATTTTGATGTCCTGGCGGACGCGTTTGCGGCCTGAGGCCAGGCGGGGGTTCTTTTTCTTCGGCTTGGTTGCCATGATGAATATTCCTTAAATGTTTGGAGATGTTGCCAGCAAAGCCGACGATTTTAGCACGGCCCGGGGGCCCTTGGATAGGGACTACACTGTGCGGCGTGTCGCTATTCAAATCCGCCTCTTTGGTCTCTGTGTTGACCCTGGCCTCGCGCATCACCGGCTTGGTGCGCCAGCTGCTCATGGCCGCCATGTTCGGCGCCTCGCCCATGACCGACGCGTTCAACGTCGCGTTCCGCATTCCCAACATGTTTCGCCGCTTGTTTGCCGAAGGGGCGTTCAGCCAAGCCTTTGTGCCGGTGCTCGCGGGCGTGCGCGCCACCGAAG
>JBFZCK010000031.1:0-2620 GCA_041307965.1 Burkholderiales bacterium
CCTTTGGCGTCCAAACCCATGGCTTGTCCCATGGAGGCGACCAAGAGCGCGGCGGCCTGGGGGAAATCGCGGGGCAGGTGTTGACTCAGGGCGTCGGCCAAACGCTGCCCGCGCGCCATCAAGGCCAAGCGGTCAAAGTCCTCACCCACGCTGCGCACAAAATCGTCGGGGCTGATCGGCGCGCCCACGCGCGCCAATTGTTCGCCCAACGTGCGGGGCGCATGCGCGGGGATGAGGTGGTTCAGCGTGGCGGCCATCAGGTTCGTGCCAACACCGGCCCCAACACCCGGCCCGTGTGCGTGCCCAGTTGCACCAAGGCTTCGGGCGTGGTGGCAGCCACAACACGACCGCCGCCGGAGCCGCCTTCGGGGCCGAGGTCCAAGATCCAATCGGCTTCGGCCATGACGTCGAGGTCGTGCTCGATCACCACCACGCTGTGCCCGCCATCGACCAAGCGGTGCAGCACGCGGATGAGCTTTTCCACATCGGCCATGTGCAAGCCCACCGTCGGCTCGTCGAGCACGTACAAGGTGTGCGGGGCTTTTTGACCGCGCCGACCGACCTCGTCGCGCACCTTGGAGAGTTCGGTCACCAGCTTGATGCGCTGCGCCTCACCGCCACTGAGCGTGGGTGAGGGTTGGCCCAATGTCAGGTAACCCAGACCCACGTCTTTGAGCAGCTGCAAGGGGTGGGCAATGGCCGGCATGCTGGCGAAGAAATCCACGGCTTCGTCGACCTCCATTTGCAAGACCTCGCCGATGTGTTTGCCCTTCCACGTCACCGCCAAGGTTTCGGGGTTGAAGCGTGCGCCATGACAGACCTCACACGGCACTTTGACGTCCGGCAAAAAGCTCATCTCGATGGTGCGCATGCCTTGGCCTTCACAGCCCGGGCAACGGCCTTCGCCGGTGTTGAAGGAGAACCGCGCCGGACCGTAGCCACGCGCTTTGGCTTCCAAGGTGTCGGCGAACAGTTTGCGCACCGTGTCCCAAAAACCGATGTAGGTGGCGGGGCAAGAACGCGGGGTTTTGCCGATGGGTGTTTGGTCCACTTCGAGCACACGGTCCAAGGTCTCGTAGCCTTGCACCGAGTCACAGCCCACCCAGCTCGGCAGCTGGCCCGCGTCCATGGCCTCGCGGCCTGCGCGCGTGCTGCGCTGCCCCACGGCCTGCGCCACGTTGGTGAGCAAGACGTCGCGGGCCAAGGTGGATTTGCCCGAACCCGACACACCCGTGACCACCACCAAGCGGCGCAAGGGCACGCGGGCGTCCACGCCTTGCAGGTTGTGCATGCGCGCACCCTGCACGCTCAAGGCCTCGGCGCTGGGTTCCACCACACGCCGTGCTTGCAAGGGGTGTCGCATGGCGTGCAACAAATAACGGCCCGTTACCGATTCGGCCACCGCCGAGACATCGGCCACCGAGCCCTGCGCCACCACACGACCGCCGCGCACACCCGCACTCGGCCCGATGTCGATGATGTGGTCGGCGCGGCGAATCGTGTCCTCGTCGTGCTCCACCACCACCAAGGTGTTGCCCTTTTTGCCCAGCAGCTGCAAGGCGTTGAGCAGCAGGTGGTTGTCGCGGGCGTGCAGACCGATGGTCGGCTCGTCGAGCACGTAACACACGCCTTGTAAATTGCTGCCGAGTTGCGCAGCCAATCGGATGCGCTGCGCCTCGCCGCCCGACAAGGTCGGCGCGCCACGGTCGAGCGTGAGGTAGCTCAAACCCACCTCTTCCAAAAACGCCAAGCGGCCCTCAATCTCTGGTAACAGGTCGCGTGCGATGTCGGCTTCGCGCTGGCTCAGCACCTCGGCTTGCAGGAGGCCGCGCACCCATTGGCGCACCTCACTGACCGACCAACGCGCCACCTCGGTGATGGTCACACCCGAGCGACCCGAGGCCGCGTGCGCCCCAAACCGCACCGCCCTGGCTTGTGCGTTCAGCCGCGTGCCTTCGCACGTCGGGCAAGCCTCATCAACCAAGTCATCGACTTCGGGTTCGGCAAAGCTCTGTTCGCGGCCGCGGTCTTTGTCGTCGCGCACCGAATCGTCCAAGACCTGGCGCTGCTCGCGCGAGAGGCGCGTGCCGGTGCCCACGCAGTCGGGGCACCAACCGTGTTTGCTGTTGTACGAGAACAGGCGCGGGTCGAGTTCGGGGTAGCTGGTGGCGCACACCGGACAGGCGCGGATGGTCGAGAACACCTCCAAGTGACCCAAGTCGCGCGTGGACACGCCGTCGGCCAAGGCCTGCGCCAAGCCGTTGAGCGGGCTGAGCACGTGCACCACGCCTTTGCCGATCTCCAAGGCCTTGGCCAGTTGCTCGCGCAACCACGCTTCGTTGGCGCGACTGATCACCCCATCGGCCACCGGCAGCTCGATGGTGTGTTCTTTGAAACGGTCCAAACGCGGGAAGTTGGTGGTGGGCAAAAACTCACCGTCCACGCGCAAATGGCTGTGGCCTTTGGGCCGCGCCCAATCGGCGAGCTCGGTGTAGACCCCTTTGCGGTTGATCACCAAGGGCGCGAGCAGGCCGATGTGTTGGCCCGCAAAACGCGAGACCAAGGCGGCGGCGATGCTGTCGGCGCTTTGGGGCATCACGGCCGCGCCGTCGTGCACGCA